>NZ_QTLN01000019.1:0-90018 GCF_003602735.1 Bacteroides sp. AF39-16AC
GCACTGAAAAGTGCCCTTTCGAAGGGGGATGCCCTAAATTGAGTGCTTACAATTATTCAACTTCTTCGCCCACATCAATGGCTGAAGAATCTATTCATTTTTTTGCCGCTCTTTTTCGACCGTCAATTGACGGATCTGGATAAACTATTGGCAGTGGTGGGAGCATTTGTAGCGTACAGTCTTGCCGCCAGTGCGATTTACTGTTTCAATGACATTTGGGACGTAGAGGCTGATAGGCAACATCCCAAGAAGTGTAAACGCCCTATTGCTTCAGGAAAAATATCAAAAGGGATGGGATATGGTATTAGTGCGATACTTGTCACAATGTCACTGCTTTTACTTGTTACTTATACAGGAAGGGAAAAATGGTATTTATTTGGCATAATATGTTTCTATCTACTTCTTAATATTGCCTACTGTGTGAAGTTGAAACAGATTACGATTATTGATGTATTTATCATTGCATTCGGATTTGTACTTCGCATTTTTGTGGGTGGTGTAGCTGTGGGTATTCACCTCTCTCATTGGATTATTTTGATGACGTTCTTATTGGCTCTCTTCTTGGCTTTTGCCAAACGTCGGGATGACGTGGTCATCTACCAAGAAACTGGAGTGTCGGCTCGAAAAAACGTCAACCGCTATAACCTTGAGTTTATGAATCAAACCATTGGTATTATTGCTAGCATTACGATGGTTTGTTACATCATGTACACGGTGAGTGAGGAGGTTGTGGAGCGCATGCATACGCAATACCTTTATGCCACTTCCGTCTTTGTATTGGCAGGCATCGTCCGCTATTTGCAAATCACTATTGTCGATGTAAAGAGTGGAAGTCCCACTAAGGTGCTGATGAAAGACCGCTTTGTACAACTCTGTATCATAGGTTGGATATTGACGTTTATTCTCATACTCTATTGCTAAGATGAAACAGATTGTTGCATTCGACTTCGATGGTACCATTACCAATCGAGATACACTGCTTGAGTTCATCAAGTTCGCAAAAGGCAAGACAGCTTTTTATCTTGGCTTTTTGCTTCATCTGCCTTGGTTGTTGGCTATGAAGTGTCACCTCTATCCCAATTGGAAGACCAAGCAGATGATTTTCTCCTATTTTTTTAAAGGAGTGAATTTGGATGAGTTCGATGCAGTCTGTTATAGATTCTTTATGGAGAGAGGTGAAAATTTGCTCTATCAGGATGCGGTTAAACAGATAAAACAGCACCTATATAGAGGCGATGAAATAGTCGTTATCAGTGCCAGCATTGATAATTGGGTAAAGCCATTTGCTGAGAGCTTAGGCATTAATCAAGTTTTGGGGACTCAGCTGGAGTTATCAGGAACCGGACACCTTACGGGTCGTTTCGCTACTGCCAATTGCTATGGCGAAGAGAAGGTGAAACGCTTGCTGCAGCTCTATCCTGACAGAACTCAATACCGACTGGTAGTTTATGGAGACAGTCGAGGAGATAAGGAACTCCTTGCTTTTTCGGATGAATCATATTACAAACAATTCAATAGATGAATATTCTTTTAATTCTTATTAGTGTGCTGCTAAATTGCGCTGCTCAGCTTTGTATCCGCAAGGGTATGCTGATTGTAGGTGAAGTCGGTATGAGTGGCATGGTGCAAAATTTTGGTGCCATGATATCCAACCTCTGGTTGTGGGGAGCCATGGTTTGTTATGCTGTGAGCATTTTGATGTGGATGGCTGTATTGAGCAAAGTAGAAGTAAGTTTTGCCTATCCGTTCCTAAGTATCGGTTATGTGGTGGCAGCTTTGGTGGGTTACTATTTCTTTGATGAATCACTGACGTTCACACGCATTGCTGGCATAATGGTGATTTGTGTTGGTGTTTATTTAATCTCTAGAAGTTGACAAGATGAAATATTTTATATTTGGAGGTAATGGCTTTGTGGGCCGTTACTTGGCGAATGCCTTGCTGGAGAGAAATGAAAAGGTGGTTGTATGTGACTTACACCCAACCCTTGATGAACGAGTTACAAAGGGTTGCGAGTATCGACAGACTGATATTCGTGATAAGCAACAATTGTCTACTATACCCATTTCTGTGGATGACATAATTATCAATCTTGCTGCTAATCAATACCATACCAAGGTGCCCCGTGATAGAAGAAACTACTTCTTTAGCGTAAATACTGTTGGCACAGAGAATATCCTTGAAGCGATTTACAACAAGGGATGTCGAAATTACCTGATGTTCACGACAGATATGACCTACGGAAAACCTCAATACTTGCCTGTTGACATTGAACATCCGCAAAATCCTTTCGGCCCATACGGTCAGAGCAAGAAAGCATGTGAAGAAATCTGCTTTGAATATCGGAAGAAGGGTATGAATATCACCATCTTCCGTCCCCGTATGATTAACGGCCCCGGCCGTTTGGGTATATTGGTGAAACTCTTCAAACTGATTGATATGAACTTGCCTGTTCCCACCATTGGTAACGGAAAGAATCACTATCAGATGATTTCTGTATTCGATTGTGTGAGTGCAATTCTCTGCGCCATTGATAAGGGTTTGCCTAATAAGGAGTACAATCTCGGTTCCAAAAACTCACCCGATATACGTACACTTTTAAAAGGTGTAATTGCATCAGCCCATTCACACTCAGTTGTGATTCCTACCCCGGGGAAATTAGTTAAGTTTATACTCAATATTTTTGATAGCATCGGCCTGACCATCATGTACAAAGAACAATTCATGATAGCAGATGAAGAGTATATTCTTGATATTAAGCAGACAGAAGACGATTTGGATTGGCATCCTCAATATAATGACGAGGATATGCTGAAGGAGGCCTATCAAATGTATAAAAAGCAATAAAATTTGGACCATGGAACTAAAGAATAAGAATGTGTTGTTTTTTACAAAGCTGATTGTGTTTGGTGCTTTATTTATGATGATACTTCCCTTTATTTTGTTTGGGGAGAACAATTACATCACTGTTCATGATAACTTAGACCAATTTCCACCCTTTTGGTCAATTGCTAAAAAGGTTGGACTTTTCTCTTTTGATGTATCTACCGGAGTCATGGATAACACACCGGCTGTCTATTTTGGCTGGGGAGGTTTTACCATCCAGAACTTTGCCTATTACCTCTTACCGGCTTATGTCGCCTACGTATTGATTTATTTAATTTCATTGCTCGTTGGCTTCTTTTCGATGTACAAGTTGCAGTGTATATTATTTGGAAAGGAACATCGTGAAATCCTATTATTCACTTCTCTGCTTTTTGCCATTTTACCGGTAATCCCTGCTTGGTCTATCTCAGTGGCATCCATACCGTTGGCTTGTATCGTGTTTTATAATATTTATAAGGGAGGAAGTAAATGGTGGTTGTTGGCGGCACTTTTCCTCCCCTTCTTGATGGAGCTTAATTGCAGTGCCTTGTTTGTCTGTGGCTTTTGGTTAGCGGGTGTAGTTATTGCTTCAATAAAAAGCAAGCGTTTTCACTCCACGCTATTTGTGGCATTCTTACTGTTATGCATTGGTGTGGTGATATTCAACTTCAAGCTGTTCTACATGCAGTTTGCCGTTGGTGAAGACCTGAATCGGAATCACTTTATTATAGAACCAATCAGCATTGCTATTGGTTTGTACCATTATTTTGTGGAGGGTTTTTATCATGCTTCTACCATTCAGAAATACGTGGTATTTCCAGTCTGTTTTGTTACGTGCTGTTATGTGGCTTGGCAGTGGATAAGAAACAAAAACGTTACTAAAGAACAATCAGTCTTTTTTATTTGTGGAACCATGGCGTTTATTTGTTCATTCGTAGCGGCAGCAGATGAAGCCTTTTGGTTTGATGACCTTAAAAATGTGATTTCCGCCCTAAATGGTTTTTCCTTTGTACGCTTATACGTCTTCAACCGCCTCTTTTGGTACGTAGCTCTCAGCGCGAGCCTTATGATGTGCTTGCGTAATCGGTATCTCAAACGGATTGTGCCTTTTATTCTGATTGTCCAGTTAGGTTATATAATGCTGTCGCGTACTACTTATAACGACTCCATTTATTCATTAGCAGCGAACACGATTCCTTCACTAAAGAAAGATCATCTCACTTGGAAGGAGTTTTATGACGAAGCTCTTTTTACGAAGATAAAGAAGGATATTAATTATAAAGGTGAACCGGTAGCTGCTGTAGGCTATCATGAAATGATATTGATGTACAATGGTTTTAATTGTATCGGTGGATATCTTTCCTGCTATCCCTATAAAGATATGTTGAAATACCGTCGTTTGATTGAGCCACAACTCAACGTGAACGAAGAAATCCGCCATTACTATGATATTTGGGGTGGTCGCCGCTACCTTTATTGTGAAGGTGTGGACTATCAGCCCACTCGGAAAAAGTGTGAACAATCGGTTGAGTTACTTATTAATGCCGATGTATTTCGCAATGAATTTGGCGGCAAGTATATACTTAGTCGTGCGAAACTTTCCAATGCGGCAGATTTGGGGTTTGACTTTGTAGGGAAGTGGGATAGTGTCGAAGGGGTTTATACAATGTATGTTTATGAAATGAAGTAATTTTGTGGATAGAAAATCAAGATGGGATATGGAAAATGAAATGATAGCAAGTAAACTGTCGAATTTTTGATTTAATGGCAATAATATCCCAACTTCGTAATAATAAGATCCTTCTTAAGGGTGGGCTGTTTTCTCTCTTCTCTTTCTTTAATCAGGGTGTGGGCTTCCTGCTTCTGATCATTTTGGCTAAATACATTGTTCCTGTTTCGACAAGACTCTTTTGGTAGAAAAGAACCGCTTTAGCGCGAACTAAAATTTCACCTACCTTATAGGCCACTAAAAGTAACTATTCGTGCATTCATCAAGATAATTCACATCACTATTTGGAATGTTTCGTAAATGCAAAGCTTGAAAGCATAGGAGAATAAGATAGATAAAGATTACTTTTGATGATTATTCAACGTATTCTAAATAATAAGAACTTCCGAAATGGTGCCTTATTTGCACTGTTTTCCTTCTTTAATACCGGTATCAACTTTGTCATTATGATGGTGATGGCACGGTTTATTAAACCGGATTCTTATGGACAGTTGAGTCTATTCACTACTATGGTTTCTTTGCTTTCCATTTTTATCTGCTTGAATACAAATGGTTTTATAGGAGTGAATTTCTTCTCTTCATCTAAGGAGAAGATTCAACGATTGTTGAATGTAGTAGTGTTGACAACATTACTTGCCTATATGGTAATGCTGACGGCGATGTGCTGTTTTACGTCGGCTTTAGAGGAGGTGTCGGGGCTAACGATTGTCTATCAGTTTTATGCCATTTCCTTCTGTGCATTGAATGTAATGAATGCATTGTTGCTTGATGTTTGGCGTCTGGAGGAAAAGGTGTGGAGATATGGCACGTTTTCGGTCTTGCTGGTAATATGTAATCTAATTTTGACGGTTTTGTTCGTGGGGTTCTTAAGGTGGGACTGGCAGGGCAGAATGTATGCGCAGGTGATTACTTGTGCTGGCTTTGCAGTGCTGGCTTTCTATATTTTGACCAAGAAGAATTATCTCCGGATGGTTTTTCCGAAAAAGGAGGATTTTGTAGGTGCATACCGTTTTGGTATTCCTCTGATTCCTCACACTACTTCCTTTTGGTTGCGGCAAGGGTTGGATAGGTATGTCATTAATGCCTTTACTACGCAGGCGATGGTGGGATTGTTTAGTTTTGCTGCTAATTTTGCCAATATCATACAGATTATAGGTAGTGCTTTCAATGCATCTTATTCGGTGAATATTTATAAAACGTTGGCTACAGCAAATATAGATAGTGTAAAACTGCTACGACGCAATTGCTGGTACTTGGTAGGTGTTTATTTTGTAATTACATTGCTGATTTTTTTGTTCGCGTCTCTATTGATACCCTTTGCCTTTCCCCAATATAATGATTGCATAATTTATTTGTTTCCGTTATGTGGCGGGGCTATGTTTCAATGCTTTTATTTGGTGTATGTCAATATATTATTCTTTTATAAAAAGACAAAAATATTGATGTATATCACATTTACATGTTCGCTGTTGCATTGTATTATGTCGCTTTTACTGACGAAATATGGAGTGATTTATACGGCATATATTTCATTGTTTAGTAATATGCTGATATTTATGGGGGTATATGGATATTCAAAGAGAATACTGAGGATTTGTTTTAAAGCCGATGGTGATTGATTTGTAATGTGAAGTTCCAGCCAAGATTGACTATAGTCGTTTGCTCAAAGCCCATTGAATGGGCATCAACGCCATAAGGCACTTCTTGGTTAAAAAGGAAAAAATGCCGAATTCTCTATAAGACCTATATTTCAAGCTTAGCAATATGCTACTTTGGGGTATATATATTTACAAAATATTTGTGCTTATGTATTATTGGTGTAATTGAAAGTTGATTATAAATATGAATATATTATTCTTTGTTCATACTCCATTTCAATTATTTGTGTCTCAGCAAATAATATATCAGGAAAAGTATGAAAATGTGACTTTTTTGTTAGGGACAATAGGTGAAAATCATGCTTTTTATGATGCCTTTCATTTAATGTTAAAGGGTACACACATCAAGCATGTAGTATACAAGATGAATGGGTTGGCACAATGGGCGTCTCTTTCTCGTAAAAGATTATTATTTGATATGTATGGAACTTATGTACGGGAAAGGAAAATACGCAATATTTTGAATAAAGAGAAAATTGACATGATTTATATGGGAGACATGAACAATCTTTCATGTAAATTTGGCGCTCTTTTATATGCTCGTTTAGGGTTTAAGATAGGTTTTTATGAAGAAGGAATATCTCATTATTATTGGGCACAATATTCTGATAAATATCCTTTTGTTAATTTACTATTGGCCAAACTGACAGATTATTTTTTCTATAAACCTATTTGGCATTTCTCTTTTGGAAAATATATGTTCAATAAGGCACAGTTGCCTTTTTGCGATTTACCCATGAATAAACGATATAGTATTCTTCCCAAATATAATGATTCTTTTGATATTCAGTTACATCTCCGTGCGGTTGAAAATAAAGAGTTGGAAGGATATATAATGGCTGATATATCGGGGTATGACAAAAGTTGTAATGTTACTCTTTTCTTGTCTGAGCCTCTTTTCAAAAATGGCATAGGTGATGAGGAAATTTGTTTGGATGTTATTGAAAACTATTTGAAGTTAGATGTTGAAACAGATTTGTTTTTATTGAAATATCATCCAAGAGAAAAAGAAGTCATGAAAAAGAAAATAGAGGAGCTATTCATTCGGTATGGAAAAGAATATAGGATTTTATCTTCTTCTGTAACATTACCGATTGAACTTTATCTTTTGTACCTATCACCTAAAAATATGGTTTTGTTTTTGACGAGTACTTTTTTGTATATAAAATATCTTTCTCCGCAAACACGTGTAAAGATGCTTGTTCATGACTATGTTTTGCAATGCTCTAAAAGGGGCTATGATGTATCTCCACTGAAACGGACAATGGAAGAACTTGGACTTCAAATCCTTGAAGCATGATAGCTTATTATTTGTATATTTTCCTTGTTTTATTGTTCTCAATATTTGATTTTGTAAAAAATGTGACTTTGAGAAAACAGATGTTTGTACTACTTCTGTTTTCCAGCTTTTTGTTTTTCGGAGGGAGATACGAATGTGATTTTGACTATGAGAATTATGTTCAGATGTATAATGATACTCCGAATTTGGGAACAGAAACATGGGAGCGTTTCTTCAAATATTATCTTGTGATGCAGGTGGAATTTGGCTTTCTACTTTCTTGTTCTGTTCTGAAGGCGTTGGGATGTCCTCCTCAGTCCATTTTTTTATTATGTTCATTTTTGACATTCTTCTTTGTTGGCAAATCCTTTTGGGAGTTGTCTAAATATCCATTTCTTTCTTTTTTTCTTTTTGCAACACAATTTTTTGGACAACCCTTTATGCAAATGCGCTTTGGGGTTGCAATTGCTTTTGTATTGTGGGCATGCTGTAATTGGTTTACTGGGAAAAAGACTTGTTTTTGGCTATATTGGTTATTAGGAGTTTCATTCCATTTTGTGGCATTGGCAGGGCTGATACCATGTGTTTTGTCATACATCAATTGGTCATATAAACGAATATATCTCTTGTTTTTGTTTGCTGTCATTTTACTCTTTTTACCATTACAAGGGATTTTAGGCTGGTGTGTCTCTTTTATAGGATTTGATAGGTATATTGGAATGTACTTTGATGTAGCTTCCGATAGGTATGTTACTATATTTTTATTAATCATCGTTTTATTGCCTTATATCATATATGCTAATAGGCTAAAAAAAGAAAATGCCTATAATATGTGTTTATGCATGGCTTTAGGAAGTATTTTGTTTGCTCCTTTAGCCAATGCTGTGTCGCTGTTTTCCAGATTATATATGCTGCTTTCTGTTTCATATTGTCTGATAATGCCATTATACTTTCGCATAATCAAAAGAGATTTGCCGAATTATTCTTTCTTGTATGTTTTTATCGCTTTATATGGTCTGCAGAAATTTATAATAAATCTCTCTTCGATGTATCCATATCAATTTAGAATTTGGTAAAATGAGTAGAATGAAAAAAAAGATTTTGTTTATTGTGGGAACACTTGACAGTGGTGGAGTCTCAAAAAGCATGATTAGTTTACTTAATACGATTGACAAAGAAGCTTATGACGTTTCTTTATTGATTACTAATCCTACAGGTTTATTTATGGAGTTACTATCTCATGTAGAATGCGTTAAGATCATTGAAGATGCGGAAATGAGTTACTTGTTCCAACATTTTAAAGGGATAGAGATACTGCTGAAAAAGGGACATTTCCTTTTGGCAATTGGAAATTTGATGCGCATGGCATTGACAAAAGTTGATAGAGGATTGGCTGGATGGCTATTGTCACGTCTGATGCCTGCCATTCAGAAGGAGTTTGATATAATTGTGGATTATGGTGGTCAGCACCAGTTATATTATATGGTAGACAAACTTCGTGGAAAGAAAAAAATCTCTTTTTTTCATAATGATTATGCCCAATGGCCTTATTATTATAGAGTAGATAGGCTATATTATAAAAAAGTAGATAATGTTTTTACGATATCAGATGTCTGTCTGAAATCTTTATTAGATTATTTCCCTTATTTGGAGGGGAAGGCCAGAGTGATGGAGAATATATCGCCATGTCATTTGATAGAAAGTATGGCTGATGAAAATATTTCAGATATGAATTTTTCTGGAAAATATATTTTTCTTACGTTAGGGCATATCTGTCCTGATAAGGGAACCGATTTCGCGATAAAAGCGATGGATATATTGAAAAGGAAAGGAATGGGTTTTAGATGGTATTTTATGGGTGATATTCGTCAAGATTCTGTTGTTTTTTATAGAAATATTCTTTCAGAAATAAAGAAATGTGAGTTAGAGGAAAATGTATGTTTTTTGGGAACCAGAATTAATCCATATCCATACTTAAAGAAAGCAGATTTATATATTCATCCGTCTCGCTTTGAAGGAAAATCCATAGCACTTGACGAAGCGAAAATTCTTTGTAAACCTATTGTCGTTACTTGTTTTTCTACTGTGTCGGATCAGTTTGAAGATAATTGGAATGCTTCTGTTTGTGAGATGGATGCAGAAAGCTTGGCTGCTGCCATTGAGGATTTGGCGATAAATGTGGAGAAGCGGCAAAAGTATATCTCTAACTTGAAAAAAGAGAAACGGGATAATTCAAATGCTATAAATGTTTTGTATGAAGCAATAAATTCTTCTTTATGATGATAACAATATTCACTCCAGTTTATAATAGGGCATATATCATAAGTGCTTTATATCAAAGTTTATGTAAACAAACATCTATGGCATTTGAATGGTTGGTTATCGATGATGGTAGTACTGATAATATAAAGACAGTTATCCAACAGTTTATCGATGAAGCTAAAATTGATATACGTTTCTTTTCACAACCTAATGGGGGAAAGCATCGGGCTATAAACAGAGGGGTGTCGTTGGCTCGTGGTAGTTTATTCTTTATTGTTGATAGTGATGATTATCTGGAGAATTTTGCAGTGGAGCGTATCATACTTTATGCTGCTTCCATAAATGAAGACTATATCGGTGGATTATGTTTTAGGAAGAAGTACTATAATACCGGCAAAATAGTAGGAACCCCATTTCCTAAGCAGACTATTTTGTCTGATTCACTAATGATGTCGTATAAGTATACTGCAACAGGAGATAAGGCTGAGGTTTTTAAGACAGAAGTATTGAGTAAATATCCTTTCCCCGAAATCGATGGTGAAAATTTTGTTCCGGAAGCATTGATTTGGAACAGATTGTCATTGAAGTACAAGTTGCTCTTTATTGATGAAGGTATATATTTATTTGAATACTTAGATGATGGGCTGACACATAATTTTAAAAAAAACCTTAAACGTAATCCTATTGGCTTTCAATTATACTATCGTGAATTATTAGGATATGATGTCGTGCCAATATTAGGCAAACTAAAAGCATTGCTAAGATTATTGCAATGCTATGTATATTCCATACAGAAATCAAAGTTGTAGTGTTATGAATGTATTATATGTAATTACAGGACTTGGTGTCGGAGGTGCGGAAGTTGTCACAATTAATTTGGCCAATACGTTTCATTCTTTGGGCAATAAAGTAGGTATAGTGTATTTGTCTGGGAGCAATCAACATAAAGAAAAAATCAATAGTGGCATAAAAGTCTGGGGGCTTGATATGACCAAAAGCTTTTGGGGATTTGTGAAAGCACAAATTCTCATGAGGAGGATTTTGAAAGAGTTCAGTCCTGATGTGGTTCATGCGCACATGTTTCATGCCAATGTCTTTATGAGGTGCTGTCGTATTCATTATGCTATAGCATATCTGATTACTACTGAGCATAATAAAAATATTGAAAGCCGGTTTCGGATGTGGTTGTATAGAGTTACTGATAGATTAACCAATCTGAATACAAATGTTTCGTTAGAAGCTACTGATTATTTTGTTAGACAAGGGGCGTTTAAACGAAAAAACAGTATTGTGATGTATAATGGAATTGATTTGAAAAAATACACATCTTTTGTAACGACAAAGGATTTAAGGAAACAAATGGATATGGAATCCGATTTTATATTCTTGAATGTGGGACGGCTTACCCATGCAAAAGATCAAAGTAATCTGATTCAGGCTTTTAAACGATTGGAGTCGGAACAGCCGAATGTAAAATTATTGATAGCTGGAGATGGTCCGTTGCGTGAACAACTAGAAACGGAAATAGAGAAATTGGGGCTTTTGGGTAAAGTGTTGCTGCTTGGTGTGAAAGAAAATATTGTAGAATATTATAATATCGCTGATTGTTTTGTACTATCTTCTGCGTGGGAGGGTTTTCCTATGGTTGTAATAGAGGCTATGGCCATGAGATTACCAATTGTCACAACCGAGTGTGGAAAAGAAGCTTTGAATGACGATCGTTATGTAGTACCTATACATAATTCGGAAATGTTGTTTTGCAAAATGAAAGAGATATATAAGCTCTCTGCTGAAGAACGTGAAATGTTAAGCCAGAAGAATTATCATGCGGTACTAAAGTATGATCTAAACAAGATTTGTTCTTCATGGAATAAAATTTATTTGAATAATAGTTAGTCCCTTATAGTAAATTGAGAGACGTTTCTGTAGATGAAGAATATACTTCACATTGTGAATACTTCCTTTGTTATCCCTTATCTTTTAGGTAAGTAGTTATCGTTTTTACTCATAGTGGATAAGGAATATATTATTTATAGTCCTTCAGAAGAACTGAAGACTCCTTCAAAAGGATATAATTTTGAGTATCAGATAGTAGATGTCTTAAGGAAAATTTCCATTTGGAAAGATTTGAAAGCTGTATGGGTAACGATAAAGTATATATAGAGCTATCCATACACCTGCGACTAAACAATTAATTAAGTTATAGGCTCATTAGTGTCCCGTTAAAATCGGGTGAAGTTAAAACTCTTCATAATAAAAAATCACTCTTGAAAATGAGAGAATTCGGATTTCTACAGAATACTCATAATGAATCTGTAATTTCAAATCCATTTTCTCGAAATTACATTGTTAACTTCTGTATATCTGCATAATATAGGATGTTCTAAAAAAATAACGGAACACTGTGCTGTAGGATATTGAAAACTATTCTTCAAAGGGATATTCTTATTTTATACTGTTGCTTTTGCATTTGTATTTTAAAATGTAAAAAGAATTCTGTGCTAAAAACAATCTTATATGTCAAAAAAAATATTATTTGTAGACAACTCAACACGTTGCTTCTGCATTTTTCGTCTATCGGTAGCAAAGGCATTTGTTACTCAAGGATATGAGGCCTATGTGATGTCTCCTGCACCATATGAAGAATATGTAGAAAGAATACAAGAAGTAGGAATTACTCATATTCCTTATGAGATGGGTGTTAAGTTTTCAGCATTAGGAGATTTGAAACTTTTGTTTTTATACTGGAACGTTTATAAACAATTGCGACCAGATTATGTAGTTCACTACACAATCAAGCCTAATATTTATGGGTCTTTGGCGGCAAAAGTAAATAAGATTCCTTCTTTGGCGGTGGTCCCGGGAACTGGTTCTGTGTTTCAGAATAGTGGCATAATATCTCGTATTGTATGGCTGTTGTATAAGTGTGCTTTTAAATACCCCCAGAAAGTGTGGGTACTGAATGAAGATGATTATCGGGCATTTCTTTTGAAAAAGATAGTTAGTAAGGAAAGGTTGGTGATTCTTCCAGGTGAAGGAGTCGATATAAATATCTTTAGCTATAAAGAGTATAGGCGCAATAACCCTTTTATCTTTTTGTATATGGGACGGATGCTTCGTGAGAAAGGGGTGGAACTTATAGCTAAAGCGGTAAAACTACTTCACCAGAAAGGAATATCTAATTTTGAAGTACGATTGCTAGGGTTGGTTGACGGATTAAGTAAAGATGTGATTTCAGAAGAAGAGATTAGAAAATGGGAGAAGGAAGGTCTTGTGCATTTTTTAGGTTCTGTATCTGATGTGCGTCCGAATATTGAGGAAGCTGACTGTATACTTTTGCCTACATTCTATGGAGAAGGGGTACCTCGTTCTTTAATGGAAGCTTGTGCCATGGGACGTATGGTACTTGCTACGGATAATGTTGGTTGCAGGGATGTTATACAAGATGGCTATAATGGGGTATTGTGCAAGCCGAAGGATATTGAACATTTAGCCTTTAAAATGGAAATGATTTTAAATATGCCGGAATGGAAAATAAAGGATATGGGATTGAATGGGCGTAAAAAGATGATAGCTGAATTTGCTGAAAGTAAAATAGTGAAACGTTATTTGGAGGAGATATCTGAAGTTTAATTAATTAGTTTATTCTCAATATGAATATTTTGATTACTGGTATCCACGGTTTTGTGGGCTCCAATCTTGTTATTGCCCTAAAGGAATGTCATAACCTTTATGGATTAGATATCGTTACTCCCGAAAAAGAGGGAGTAATAAAGACTTTCTCTTGGAAGGATATTGAGACTATTTCTTTCCCGATGCAGAATCTTCCCCATTTTGATGCCATTATCCATCTGGCAGGCAAGGCGCATGATACGAAGAATCAGTCTGCCGCTCAGGTATATTTTGATATCAATACCGGATTGACACAGAAGATATTTGATTTCTTTCTGGAATCGTCTGCAAAGAAATTTGTATTCTTCAGTTCGGTGAAAGCTGCTGCTGACAGTGTATTTGGAGATATACTGACTGAGGACGTGATACCGGCTCCGGTAGGGCCTTATGGAGAAAGCAAGATAAGGGCGGAAGAATACATTCTCTCGAAACTAAAAAGGAGGGAAGAATTGAAGGTGGCTGATGGCAAGCAGGTGTACATCTTGCGTCCTTGTATGATTCATGGTCCCGGCAACAAAGGTAATCTGAATCTTCTTTATAATGTGGTGAGGAAAGGCATTCCATGGCCGTTGGGAAGTTTTGAGAACAGACGCTCATTTACTTCGATTGACAATCTTTGCTATGTGGTGGAAGGATTGCTGGTGAAAAACGTGGCGAGTGGCATTTATCATATGGGAGATGATGAAGCCTTGTCCACAAATGAGCTGATATCTTTGATGTGTGTAGCTTTGGGACGCAAGCCCCATATCTGGAGGATGAATAAGCGGATGATGGAGTGTTGTGCCCGCCTTGGAACTTTGCTTCATCTGCCTTTGAATACGGAACGCTTGCAGAAGTTGACGGAGAATTATGTGGTGAGTAATGCGAAGATAAAGGCTGCCCTTGGAATTGATAGGATGCCGGTGAAGGCGGAAGAGGGAATCGTGAAAACGATAAAGTCGTTTGTTACTCATGTTTAATTATTATATACTGTGTTTGTTGCATGTCCATAAAGAGAGTAGATGCTTCGCTACGCTCTGCATGACGGATGCTAATAATATGAATAGGTTCTAATTTCTTACTTAAGATGTATTATTTGATAGTCTTGGTTCTGCTATTTCTGGCAGAACTTTTTTATTTTAAGATAGCAGATAAGTGCAATATCATTGACAAGCCTAATGAGCGGAGTTCTCATACGAAAGTCACTTTAAGGGGTGGGGGAATTATCTTCTACTTCGGTGCATTGGCTTATTTTCTGGCGAGTGGTTTTGACTACTCTTGGTTTGTGCTGGCATTGACTTTGGTGACGTTCATCAGTTTTGCGGATGATATAAAACCCACCAAACAAATAACAAGGCTGCTTTTTCATTTCTCGGCTATGGCGTTGATGTTTTATCAGTGGGGATTATTCTCCTTGTCGTGGTGGTGGATACTCATTGCATTGATCGTTTGTACGGGCATCATCAATGCCTACAACTTTATGGATGGCATTAACGGCATAACCGGCGGTTATTCTCTGGTTATTCTTGCTGCGTTGGCCTATATCAATAAGGAGGTGGTTACTTTTGTGGAAGCGGATTTCATTTATACCGTTATCTGTTCCGTTCTTGTCTTCTACTTCTTCAATTTCCGCAAGCGTGCCAAATGCTTTGCCGGTGATGTGGGTTCCGTGAGTATTGCTTTTATCCTTCTTTTCCTGATAGGCAGGCTTATCATTGAAACAGAAGATTTCAGCTGGATAGTTCTTTTATCCGTTTATGGTGTTGACAGTGTACTGACTATCATTCACCGCCTGATGCTTCATGAGAATATCGGTTTGCCGCATCGCAAGCATCTGTATCAGATTATGGCGAATGAGCTGAAGATTCCCCATATAATGGTTTCTTCTATTTACATGGCAGTGCAGGCAATCATCATCGTAGGATATATAATGTGTTTAGGTTACGGTTATTGGTATTTGGCAGGTATAATTCTTTTGCTTTGTTTTCTTTATATCTATTTTATGAAGAAATATTTCGGATTGCACCAGTCTACGTGAGTAATACTGAAATGATGATTAGTAGAATAATGAAAGGCGATGGAGATTTTAGTCTCCATCGCCTTTCGTCTTATTTTTGAAATATAAATCGTACCTTTGTCATACACCAATTAGGTTATAATAACATGGAACAGATGCGTAAACTGCCGATAGGCATACAGACTTTTGATAAACTTCGTGAAGGGAATTTTCTTTATGTAGATAAGACGGCTATGATTTATCAAATAGCATCTACTTCTACTCCTTATTTCCTAAGCCGTCCCCGTCGTTTTGGCAAGAGTCTGCTTCTTTCTACCTTTGAAGCCTACTTTCAAGGACGCAAAGACTTGTTTCAGGGCTTGGCCATCGAACAGTTGGAAACGAAGTGGGAACAGTATCCTGTTCTACATCTTGACTTGAATGCCCGGAAATATGAAACTGCTGCTGACCTGACGGCTATGCTTAATCAGTATCTGGAGAAATGGGAGCTGCTCTATGGTCAGGAGAAGAAAGACCGTAGTCCGGAAGAGCGTTTTGCTTACGTGATAGAGCAGGCATGCATGCAGACAGGAAAGCAGGTTGTTGTGCTGATTGATGAGTATGACAAGCCATTGCTTCAAGCGGTCTTGGATGAGAACTTGCTGGATGAGTATCGGAAAATATTGAAAGCGTTCTACGGTGTCTTGAAGAGCGCTGACCGTTATCTTCGTTTTGTTTTCCTGACCGGAGTGATCAAGTTTGCGCAAGTAAGTGTGTTCAGTGACTTGAACCAGCTGAATGATATAAGCATGGATAGAGCATACAAAGCTTTGTGCGGCATTACACAAGATGAACTTATAAAAACATTTGGCCCGGAAATACAACGGTTAAGTGAGAATGAAGAACTGACTTTGGAGGAAACGATTTTTCGTTTGGCAAAGAAATATGACGGCTATCATTTTTGTGAAGATACTTCGGTGGGGCTTTTTAACCCTTTCAGCCTTCTGAATGTATTCCAGAAATTGAAGTTCGGCAACTTCTGGTTTCAGACGGGTACACCTACTTATTTGGTGGATTTATTAAAAAAGAGTGACTATGATCTTCGCCTTTTGCTGAATGGCGTAGAGGTTACTGCCTCTGCCTTCTCTGAATATCGTGCAGAAGCTAATAATCCTCTGCCTATGATTTATCAGAGCGGTTACTTGACTATAAAAGCTTATGATAAGGAGGTTTGCCTTTATACGCTTCAATTTCCGAATGATGAAGTTTGTTATGGTTTCCTCAATTTTCTGGTTCCTTTTTATACTAAAGTTACTGATGATGAGACTGGTTTCCACATCGCTAAATTCATGCGTGAATTGAAGAGTGGGGATGTGGAGGCGTTTATGGAGCGTCTTAAGATATTCTTCTCCGGTATTCCGTACGAGTTGAGTGATGATACGGAACGTCATTATCAGGTTATTTTTCATGTAGTGTTTACTTTGCTGGGACAGTTCATCCGGTCCGAGGTTCGCAGCAGCCGCGGCCGTGCGGATGCAGTAGTTCATACCCCTACCGCTATTTATGTTTTTGAGTTTAAACTGGACGGTACGGCCGACGCAGCTCTGAAACAAATAGATGAGAAGGGGTATCTGATTCCTTATACCTTGGATGGCAGGAAATTAGTGAAAGTAGGTGTGAACTTCAGTAAAGAAACACGGAATATTGATGAATATATTGTCGTAAAGGAATAGGAACGAACAATCATATATATGGAAAAGGCGATGGAGAATCAAATCTTCATCGCCTTTTCCATATTATAGTATTTCATTTTATTTCTTCATCCTCAGCACCCGTATTCCCGTCCACTTATTATTGTCTTTCAGCATTTGGGACAAGGGGACTTTGGAGACGACCACTTTCTTGTCGGTAGAGGAAGCGTGTACCAGCAGGAGTTTGTTATCCGCATAGAAAGCGATTCCCATGTGGGCTACATCCAGCCCCGGAGTGTTGGTGGTGATGGCTATGATATCGCCGTCTTTAATCCACGGGAGACCATCGGCGGGAAGTTTGGCTTTGGGAAGATAGTGAACTTCCTTCCCGGACAAGGATTGTTCAATCTTCTTCATTTTGGCTACGTTCTCCGGCGAATTGGCCAGCTGCTTGTAGAGTTGGGGGTGGGAAGACATGTAGGAGATGGACAACCGTTCGGTGTCGGGACTCATGGCGCCCGTTACATCTTGAAGGAAGCCGTTGCGTACGCCATTGTTTATCCAGTCGGCAATATAATGCAGGCGGGAAGTGTACCCGTCGATTTTACCGTCACGGTAACGGATTTTTTGCAGGTTATCGGCGAAAGCGCTTTCCGAGATGTCTCCGTCGGCCAATTTGGGGGTGAGTGTCTCTGCCAGTACATATTCCACCAGCGTGGTACAGTCTACTTCATCGCAGTTGATGACGAGTTCTTCGGGACCATCTGCCTCCAGCGTATGGGCTACGTATGGCACATCCAGATACTTTATTCCATTGCTCAACATATCTTTCCCTCCCTGGGCAGAAACGGAAGTTACCATGGCTGCGGCGCAGAGGGCGCTGAACATAAATTTAGTCATTGTTTTCATTTTTCTTTCTTTTGATTATTATTGTTCTTGAACGTAAAAAGGATGCAGCAAATTTACTACATCCTTTTTATAAAAGCTTAATCCGGAGGGATTAAATTCAATATTGCCGGATTAAATATTTATAATCCTCCTTTTTATCGAACGGAACAAGGGAGAAACCGTATTCAATGGCATTCTCTTTGCCCGGACGGATCAGATAGGGTTCATGGGCGGTTGCGCCCCAACTGTCGTCTCCACCGACACCCATCATGCGGTAGTCAATGAATAAATCGACCATCTTTTCCGGCAGAGGGTCGGTGAGGTGGCGGTGATTGGTCTTTTCGGTACGCGGGGCACCGTTGTCAATCGTATCGCCGCTATCCATGCTTTCCAGGGGATAGTTGGAGGCGTTCAGCTCAAAGGTGCGGTCGGCGATGAGCAGCAAACCACGTTGCGTCTTATCGGTAAGAGCGCACCAATAGATATCCGTGCGATGGTTGTTCTCCTGTGGGCGGACATACGGCTCGTACATATCCTTGACCGGGATGGCGTACTCTCCGATGAACTGGGAGGTACGGCGGTCTCGGTAATTCTCTTTCGGACCGCGACCGTAGTAGGTCAAGTCTGTAAAGCTTTCCGGCAGCTGCATCCGCAGGCCTACACGCGGTATCATCGGGGCTTGGTCTCCTTCGGCCATGAACCGGTTGTCTACCTTGATGACTCCGCTGGCATATATCTTATAGGTGATGTCCCAACGGGCGTCTGTCTGCGGAAAACGGTAGGTCACCTTTATTGTCGTGGCATTGCTGCCCGGAGTCACTTGGAAACTTTCGGCTTTTGGTTCTTGATAGCTTGCCTCTTTCCAGGCTTTGAGGCGGACGGGGAGGTTGGCTCCATAATCATTGTCCGTCGGTGCACGCCAGAAGAATGGGCGGGGACCTTGACCGTTCAGTATGTACTCGTGCTTCTTGTACAAATAGGAGGTGAGTAGGCCGCTTTGCTTGTCGAAGGTGGCTTTGAAGTCGGGACCGAAGAACGCCACCAAATTTCCTTCTTCCTTAGAAGTAGCGGGCTTCTGTGCCGTAGCCTCTTTCTTGTAGAAGGTATGGACGTAGGTCTGTTCGCGTGCAATGACCGTGCCGGCCGGGAGGAAAGGTTCTGCCGTCTTGATGGCTGCATAGAACTCGATGCGTACATCTCCCGTTGTCTGTTTCTCTTTGGGGATGCCGTTCAGAAAGCCGGTGGTTACCGTCTTGCCCGGTGCAGCATGGATATTTTCAATCTTGCCACGGTAGACTTCCTTTCCGTGGTCGCGGATGATGTAGTAGAAGTCGTACTTGTCGAGATTGGTGAAGGAGAAATCATTGCGGATTTTCACGGTGGAAGTCTGCTTGTCGAAGTCGAGGAACTTGATGTTCTGGTAGACCTTCCCCATCTCTTCCGTCTGCGGTTTGACACTGCGGTCGGGATATACCACGCCGTTGATGCAGAAATTGCCATCGGAGGGGGTACCGTTCTCGCCATAGTCGCCGCCATAGGCCCAGTATTTGCGCCCGTCGTCTGTCTTGGCGGCAAAGCCCTGGTCTACCCAATCCCAGACACAGCCACCCTGGAGGATGGGATATTTTTCGATGATGTCCCAATACTCCTGGAAGTTGCCGAGGCTGTTGCCCATGGCATGGGCATACTCGCAAAGAATGAGGGGACGCGTCATCTCCTTGTTCCGGGCATACTTCTCCAGATAGGAAGGGGGAGCGTACATCGGGCAGTAGATGTCCGTATTCCATTCCAACAGTGCGCGTTCATACTGGATGGGACGACTGTCGAGCGTCTTCAAGGTGTTGTAGGTAACGTAGAAATTCAATCCGTTTCCGGCTTCGTTGCCCAGCGACCAGATGATGACTGACGGATGGTTCTTGTCCCGTTCGTACATATTCATGGTGCGGTCGAGATGGGCATTCATGAAGAGCGGATTGTTTCCCAGCGTACCGCCTACCCGCAAGTCGTAACCCATGCCGTGACTTTCGATATTGGCTTCGTCGATGACGTAGATACCATATTCATCGCAGAGTTCGTAGAAACGTTCCTGCTGGGGATAGTGGCAAGTGCGTACGGTATTGACATTGTATCTCTTCCAAAGCTCGAAGTCTTTCTTCATCAGTTCTTCGGAGACATAGTGACCGGTGTTCTCGTTGTGTTCGTGATAGTTCACGCCTTTCACGAGGATGGGTTGCCCGTTCACCAGCAATTGCTTGTCCTTGATTTCCACTGTGCGGAATCCTACTTTGCAGCTTGTCGCTTCAATCACATCCCCGTTAGGTCGCTTTAGGCTGATGACGAGGGTATAGAGGTTGGGCGTTTCGGCTGTCCATTGCAAAGGTTCCTGGATGGTTTTCTTAGTGAACTCCACTTCTGTCTGGTCACCGCTGACCTGGGTAGAGGACTGGGCTATCTGCTGGTCGTTCTTGTCCAGCAGGCGGTAGCCAACGAGAAATGGGGAATTTTGTCCGCTTTCATTGGTAAACTGCACCTTTACCTTGAGGATACCGTTCCGGTAGTTCTCATCCAAAGGAGACTCCACCTTGAAGTCCGTGAGATGGATTTGAGGCTGGGCATATAAGTAAATGTCCCGTTCGATACCACTGATGCGCCAGAAGTCCTGGCATTCCAGATAGTTGGCATCGGAAAAGCGGTGTATCTGAATGGCAATGACATTCTTCCCTTTCTTGGCAATGGCGCTGACGTTGAAACGCGCCGGAGTCTTTGCATCTTTACTCATGCCTACAAACTTGCCGTTGAGGTAGTAGAAGGCTGCCCCGCGTACGCCGTCGGCACTCAGGAAAATTTCCTTATCGTCCCAGTCTCCCGGAAGAGTGAACTCGCGGCGGTAGGTGCCGGTGGGATTCCATTCTTGGGGAACGTATGGAGGATTGGGCTTGTCCCAATAAGGAGGATAGCCCGAAGAACAGAATTCATAAGGCTGGTTCACATAGATGGGCGTACCGAATCCCTGCAACTCCCAGTTTCCGGGTACATTGATGTCCGGCCAGCGGCTGGCGTCCACACGGTCCATCATGAAGTCCGTGGGGCGGTCGGCGAAGGTTTCCACATAATGGAATTTCCATTTCCCGTTAAGGGACAAGCGGAAGGTTCCGTTCTTGCGGTCATTGATGACGGCATCAGCCTCCGTGACGTAGGAGGTGAACGTGCTGCGGGCAGGCTCCCGGTTGATGCTTGTCAGCTTGGGGTTGGTAATCTCTTCGTAGCGATTGTTCTCCTGAGCAGTCAGGGCAAAGGGAAACGCTGCGAGGCAAGTGAGTAAAAAATACTTTTTATTCATAATTGCTTTTATTTCTTTGTGGTAGGTTCAGAGACCGGGAATACGAGCCCTTCACGCAACCACTTCTCCAGTTCTTCCGTCCATTGACGCTTGTAGGTGAAGTTGTCCCGGAATCCCCAGCCATGTCCGCCGGTAGGGTAGGCATGCAGGCTGGCAGGCACTTTGTGGTCGCGCAAGGCGAGGAAATAGCCAATGCCGTTGATGGGTGGCACTGCGTCGTCGTCCGAAGAAAGCATGATAAAAGCCTGCGGAGTGCGTGGGGACACTTGTCTTTCGAGGGAGTATTTTTGTTCCAGCTCCTGAGATGGATTTTCTCCGATAAGGTTCTTACGGGAACCTCCATGGGTAACGCCTTTCTGCATGGAAATCACCGGATAGAACAAGATCTGGAAGTCGGGACGGGTCTTGTCACCGCTGTATAGTGTGGCAAGCGAAGCTGCCAGATGGCCGCCGGCAGAAGCGCCCATGATGCCTACACGCTGAGGATTGACACCCCATTCGGCGGCATGTTCGCGTACCATGCGGATGGCTTGTTCGGCATCGGAAAGGGGCACTTCATGGTGCCCGTTGGGCATACGGTATTTCAGTACTGCATAGGTGATGCCTTGTGTGTTGAACCAGGGAGCCATGTCGTGTCCCTCGTGCTTCATGGCCAGCCCTCCGTAGCCACCTCCCGGACACATGATGATGGCCATGCCGTTGGGGTGGGAGGCAGGATACACCGTAAGGGTAGGGGTGGTGACATCGGACACCCATTCGTTGTTATGGTTCTGTCCGGAATTGGTCAGTTCGTTGTTATTGGGGGCACCGTTGGGCCATAGGGGCAGCTCAACGGGCTTTTGTGCAGATAACATGGTCGCTGCAAATAGAAAAGATAAAAGTAGAATCTTTTTCATGTTCTTGGTATTTAAAAGTTATTTGGTTTTCATGGAAGCTTTGATGAGGTAGAATATCAGAATGGCATAAGCACCCAGCGCCAGCACTTCGGACCAGGTGTTCTGCAACCATGCATCGTTTACGAGGTTGATTCCTCCGAAACGCATGGCAGCACTTGCCACACCCATCAATGCACCGCCGGCAATGAAACCGGAGGCAAGCAGGGTACCTTTCTCCCCGCGTTCGGCATTGAGAGCGGCATCCTTGCTGCGGCTGGTCACGTACCAGTTGATGGCACCGCCCACTACCAACGGAACATTCAGTTCCAATGGGATGAACATACCCAATGCAAATGCCAGTGCGGGAATCTTGCAGAAATTGAGGATGATGGCCAGCACTGCACCGATACCGTAGAGCGGCCAGGGCGCACCCACACCGTTCATCAACGGTTCGATAACGGCCGCCATGGCATTGGCTTGCGGAGCGGCCAGCTGTCCGCTGGTGAAACCGTATGTCTTGTTTAGGATAATCATTACACCACCTACGGTAGCGGCAGAAACGATGGTTCCGAGGAACTTCCAGGTCTCCTGCTTGGCAGGCGTGCTACCCAGCCAGTAACCGATTTTCAAGTCTGTGATGAAGCCTCCCGCCATGGACAGTGCCGTACATACAACACCGCCCATCACCAGTGCCGCAACCATCCCTTCGGGACCTTTCAGCCCTACGGCTACCATGACTACGGATGCCAGGATTAATGTCATCAGCGTCATTCCGGATACGGGGTTTGTGCCCACAATCGCAATGGCATTGGCTGCCACGGTGGTGAACAGGAAAGCGATACCTGCAACAAGCAGGATAGCTACAATGGTATGTGTCAAGTTGCCCTGCATCACATCGAAGTAGAAGAAGAGAACAACCAGCAGCAGCGTGATGATGGAACCGATGGCGATAATCTTCATAGAGATGTCCCGCTGTGTGCGTTTCACACTGGCTTCCACGTTGGACTTACCTCCCATTTCCTTGGCAGCCAGTCCTACGGCACTCTTGATGATGCCCCAAGACTTGATAATGCCGATGATACCTGCCATGGCAATGCCACCGATACCGATGCTCTTGGCATAGTATTTGAAGATTTCTTCCGGAGCCATAGCGCCTATGGTTGCCGTGATTTCGGGGTTCCATTGGTTCAGTACGGAATCTCCCCAAATCATGGACATACCGGGGATGATAATCCACCATACGGCCAGCGAACCGGCACAGATGATGGACGCGTATTTCAGTCCCACGATATAGCCCAGACCGAGCACAGCAGCACCCGTATTAACCTTGAATACCAGCTTGGCTTTCTCGGCCAGCATTTCGCCGAGGCCGCATACGCGGGTAGTGAAATTCTCGTTCCACCAGCCGAAGGTTGCCACGATGAAGTCGTATAGACCACCGATGATACCTGCCATGAGTAATGGTTTTGCCTGGCTGCCGCCCTTTTCACCGGAGACGAGCACTTGTGTGGTGGCTGTTGCTTCGGGGAAGGGATACTTGCCGTGCATGTCGCTCACGAAATATTTACGGAAGGGGATAAGGAAGAGAATACCCAGCACACCTCCCAGCAGAGAGCTGATAAAGACTTGTGCAAAGGTAACAGTGATTTCTTTCGGATAGGTTTCCTGAAGGATATAAAGCGCCGGAAGGGTGAAGATGGCACCTGCCACGATGACGCCAGAACTGGCACCGATAGACTGGATAATGACGTTTTCGCCCAATGCGTTCTTGCGTTTGGCGGCACCTGATACGCCGACGGCAATGATGGCGATGGGGATGGCGGCTTCGAATACTTGCCCCACCTTTAGCCCCAGATAGGCGGCTGCGGCCGAAAAGAGAATGGCCATCAGAATACCCCATGTCACCGACCAGGCATTTACTTCTGAATACTTCTTGTCCGGGCTCATCAGAGGGTTGTACACTTCTCCCGGTTTCAATTCACGGAACGCATTTTCCGGTAGTCCGGTAATAGGTTCTTCTTCTTGTTTCATAGGTTTTGTAGTTTTATGTTTTTCTTTAATAGACTTCAAAGATAGTGCAAACCGAATGCAGGATAAAATGAGCAAGCTCATTATTATTCTGCTGAGGTGCAGCCTATCTTCGCATTTTAGGCAAAGAAAGCAAAAAAAAAGGAGATTTAAAAAAATCTCCTTAATTCTGTATGGTAAAATGCTTATTTGGCATCTTTAGCGGTCATGTCCCCTTCGATAAATAATCGCATGATTTCCGTTTTGGCATTGGTGCGCAGGGTAATGGATTTCTTGAAGTGTCCGGGGTATCTTCCGGTTCCATTATAAGTTACTTTCACTGTTCCAGTCTTTCCCGGTGCTATCGGTTCTTGTGAATATTCGGGAACGGTACATCCGCAGGAAGCTACAGCCTGATGGATGACAAGCGGAGCATCGCCTACGTTCGTAAACTTAAAGGTGTAGCTGACCACAGGACTGTTTTCGGAGAATGTGCCGAAGTTGTGGGTGGTCTGTTCGAATTTGATGTCTGCCTTTCCTTGTGCATAGGCATAACCGATGCTCATAACCAGCAGCATCATATAAAAAACGACTTTCTTCATGTTCTTATCTTTTTTATATTTCAACGGCGCAAAGGTAACCCATTTTCATTAAAATAATGCCTATGGCGTGCGAAATTGTATTAAATCGGGCTCAAAAGGTCTCTGTACGAATGATAAGCAGGGAAAAATAGGGGAAGCGGATGGTCGCTATCCGCTTGCTGTCATTGATATACTTCTCTTCCGGAGTGCCTACATTCTCAAAATAGTGATACCGGTATTCGGGATGCAGGCGGATGCAGCGGTGAATCTCATCGGTGCATCTGGACAGCTTCATGATGACAACCGCACTGTTTTCGCTTGTCAGTTTCTCTATCTCTTCTGTCGTAGTAATGCCGGGTATCACCGTCAGCCGCTCTTCCTGGCTGGCCACATGGAGCCCGCCCAGTGCGCCGGCGGCAATGAAGGCGGGGATACCGGGGATGTGCTTCACGGGGATGCCGTCTGCCTGCAGTTTGTCATATACATAATGTATGGAAGAGTAGAATCCGGCATCTCCTTCGGCAACGATACAGACCTTCTTTCCTTGTTGCCGGAGGGTGGAGCTCTCCATATAGACCTCGTCGTAGGCGCTCAGGGCTTTTTCGCGCTGTTTGCTCATGGGGAGTGGAAAGCGGTGCACCGTGTTTTCCGGAATGTCGAGTTGCAATAGGATGTCGGCTGCGCGTGAAACTCTGTTTCCATCTTTGGCCAGTGTCTCGGGACAGAATATACAGTCGGCTGTCTGCAGGGCTTTCAAGCCTTTTACGGTAATCAGTTCCGGTTCGCCGGGACCGAGAGATACAAATATGACGGGGAACATTTGCATGAAGACATTAAAGGTTAAAAATTAAAGAACAGCAAAACGGCTACAAAAGTGGGGAAATAATCAGTAGCAAACAAGATATTCGCTATCTTTGTTATTTACTAAAACAATCTGTTTTTTATGGATTATCAACTGAACACCCGCTTGAATGGCAACATAGCCATGACTTCCAGCTACCATGAGCGTGCGTCGCTGCAACGTGACAAGACTCTGTATAAATTCATTTGGGTACAGAGCGGTACGCTGACTCTGGAAATAGACCATATCCCCATGCGCCTGGAAAAGGATGAAATCGTGACCTTGACCCCGTTGCATCACCTGGAGGTAAAAGAGGTGGACGGTGAATACCTGACGTTTGTATTCAACAGCAATTTTTATTGCATCTATGGACATGACAACGAGGTCTCTTGCAATGGATTCCTTTTTTATGGCTCTTCCAAGGTGATGAAACTGGCACTTTCTGCCGGGCAGTCTTCCAACTTGCATGACATAGTCCGCATTTTCCGGCAGGAATCGGTCATCCATGACAACCTGCAGGAGGAGATGCTGCGGATTGTCTTGAAACGTTTCATCATTACCTGCACACGCATTGCGCGTCAGCGTTTTGGGGTGGGGCAGGAGAAGGAAAAGACGTTTGACATCATCCGGCAGTATTACGTATTAGTGGACCGGCATTTCAAGGAGAAGAAGCAAGTGCAGGATTATGCCGATATTCTTTGCCGTTCTCCCAAGACACTTTCCAATCTGTTCTCGACCTGCGGGTTGCCTTCCCCTTTACGGGTGATTCATGACCGCATTGAGGCAGAAGCCATGAGATTGCTGCTGTATACCCACAAAAGCGCTAAGGAAATCAGCTCCATTCTGGGCTTCGAAGACTTGTCCGCGTTCAGCCGTTTTTTCAAGAAAATGACCGGCGAGAGTGTCTCGGACTACCGGAAAAGAGTGAAACGGGAAGAATTGCCAACTGTTGCGGAATAATTGCCATTTCGTACGTGGTGGAAAACAAGGAACTTTGCAAAAACAAAAATCAAGTCATATTACTGAAACCATTTAAAAAGTAGAACAAAGATGAAAACGAAATTGCAAAACTTGTTTATGGCTGCGTTGACGCTGGCCGCTTCCACTCAAAAGTTGGGTGTTAATTTGATTCGTGTAGCCATCCTGGTTATTTTCGTATGGATTGGTGGGTTGAAATTCTGGAATTATGAGGCTGAAGGGATTGTCCCTTTTGTGGCGAACAGCCCGTTCATGAGCTTCTTTTATACAAAGAGTGCCCCGGAGTACAAGGAGTATAAGCTGAAAGAGGGCGAGTTCAATGAGGCGAAACATCAGTGGCACGTGGAGAACAATACGTATGGTTTCTCCCACGGTCTGGGCATTCTGATTATGGCCATCGGCATCCTGACATTTCTGGGGATATTCTCTCCGAAAATCGGACTGGCGGGAGCCGCACTTGCCATTGTCATGACGATGGGTACCCTCTCTTTCCTGGTGACAACCCCTGAGGTGTGGGTGCCCGACTTGGGAAGCGGGGAGCACGGCTTTCCGTTGCTGACGGGGGCAGGGCGCTTGGTCATCAAGGATACGGCCATTCTTGCCGGTGCCATTGTCGTACTGTCTGACAGTGCAAAAAGAGTATTGAACCAATTAAGGAAATAGACGTATGAAACAGTATGATGCCATTATCATCGGATTCGGCAAAGGCGGAAAGACGCTGGCTGCCGAGTTGGCAAAACGGAAGCTGGACGTTGCCGTAGTGGAGCGTTCGGAAAAGATGTACGGAGGGACATGTATCAATATCGGTTGCATTCCCACAAAAACATTGGTGCATGCGGCAAAGCATGCGGACAAAGACGCTTCTTGGGAGGTCAAGAAGGCATACTATCGTCAGTCCATTGCAAGGAAGGAAGAGGTCGTCTCTTTCCTGCGTCAGAAGAACTATCACAATCTGGCCGACAATCCTCATATAACGGTCTATACGGGTATCGGCTCCTTTGCAGGTCCGGATGTGGTGGAAGTTGGGATGGTGGAAGGGACATTACAATTGCAAGCTCCCCAGATATTCATCAATACGGGTGCCGAAACCGTCATTCCACCGATAGAGGGGATACAAGGTAACCCACGGGTATATACCAGCACCTCCATTATGGAACTGACTGAGCTGCCGGCACAGCTCGTCATTGTAGGTGGGGGATACATCGGACTAGAATTTGCTTCCATGTATGTTTCGTTCGGTTCGCAAGTCACGGTGCTCGAGGGCTCTTCCGAACTGATATCCCGGGAGGACCGGGACATTGCGGACAGTGTCCGGGAGGTATTGGAACAGAAAGGAATCGTTTTCAGGCTGAATGCACGCGTGCAGTCCGTGAAAGACTCTGACGTCATTTACCGGGATGCGGTCACGGGAGAGGAACATCAGTTACACGCAGATGCCATCCTGCTGGCTACCGGCCGGCGTCCGAATACGGCTGGCTTGAATCTGGCGGCGGCAGGTGTAGAGGTGAATGAGCGCGGTGCCATTGTGGTGGACGACTATTTGCAGACTACCAACCCCAAGATACATGCTATCGGTGATGTAAAGGGCGGTTTGCAGTTTACCTACATTTCTTTGGATGATTACCGCATTCTGCGCGAAGACCTTTTCGGGGCGGGAGAACGCAAGGTGTCCGACCGTGACCCGGTGAGCTATTCGGTATTCATCGACCCGCCGCTTTCACGCATCGGGCTGAGCGAAGCGGAAGCACGCAAGAAGGGATTGAATATAAAGGTCAACAAGCTGCCGGTAGCCGCCATTCCGCGTGCCAGGACTTTGGGCGATACGAACGGACTCTTCAAGGTGGTGGTGGACGCCGATACGGACAAGATAGTGGGATGTACGCTGTTTGGTCCGGAATCGAGCGAGGTCATCAACCTGGTGGCAATGGCTATGAAGACCGGGCAGGAATATACCTTCCTCCGTGATTTTGTCTTTACACATCCCAGCATGAGTGAAGCACTGAATGACTTGATGGGCTTTTAAAGATTATTTAGGCACAATATCCGTCAATTTGCAGGAAGAGCATTTGCGTATCTCCCCAAAAATGACGAATATTGTGCCCGAATTCTATAAACCCCAATAGTCATGACCCGGATATCTGCCATAGGCATTGCACTGCTGTGCATTTTATGCGTAACCTCTTGCGGCTTAAAATCAAGACAGACTACTACCGAATCTTCTTCCGAAACGGGCTATTCTCCGGTTACGACAGACACGGCAGCTACCATTGTACTGTGCTATGCCAAAGGCTATACGGTGAAATATCTTCCGCACCATGTCCGTCTGGTGGATATACACGACCCTCAAAAAGAAAGCAGTAGCACTTTCCACTATGCGCTGGTACCGAAAGGCATAAAGCCTGTCGGCATACCGAGCGACTATACGGTGATTGAAACGCCGGTAGAGCACGTTATGTGTATGACATCCCTGCAACTTTCCAACTTCATCCGTCTGGATGCCTGCAATTATGTGGTGGGCATCACCAGTACGCGCCATCTCTTCAACAAGGAGATGAACGACCGTTTGAAGTCCGGCGAGACCGTGAAGATTGGTATCGAAGGGAACTTTGATAATGAAGTGATAATGAGCATGAATCCGGATGTTATCTTTATCTCTCCTTTCAAGCGGGGTGGATATGATGCCATGCGGGAAATCGGTATTCCACTGGTTCCCCATTTGGGATATAAGGAGATGACCCCGTTGGGGCAGGCTGAATGGATAAAATTCATCGGCATGTTTATAGGCCAGGAAGTGGAGGCGAATGAAAAGTTTGCTGCGATAGAGAAGCGCTATAACGAATTGAAGGAGCTGGCTGCCAACGTGAAGAAGCGTCCGATGGTATTCAGCGGCGAGATACGGGGTGGCAACTGGTATGCAGTGGGAGGAAAGAGCTTTCTTGCCGAACTGTTCCGTGATGCCGGTGCGGATTATTTCTTGAAAGACGATCCCCGTTCGGGAGGTGTCACGCTGGATTTTGAAACCGTATATAGCCAGGCGGAGAGTGCCGACTATTGGCGCATTGTCAACAGCTATGACGGGACATTCACGTATGATGCCTTGAAGTCCCTCGACCCGCGTTATGCCGACTTCCGTGCGTTTCGTGAGAAGGGAGTGGTATACTGCAACATGCGTGAGAAACCCTTCTACGAAAGTATGCCCATGCAGCCCGAAATTGTATTGGAAGACTTGATACATGCTTTCCATCCCGATTTGTTGCCTGACTATAAACCGACTTACTACGAACTGCTGAAATGATAAAAAGACCCGTACTTCCGTTGATGTTGCTGACACTGGCATCTATCTTTCTTTTTTTCCTGCTGAACCTGCTTTTGGGGTCGGTTCACATTCCTCTGCGCTCCGTGTGGAACATATTGTGGGGAAATACGGATGAATCCGTTATTTGGCAGAATATTATCTGGAAGTCCCGCGTGCCCCAAGCGTTGACGGCATTGGTGGCGGGAGCAGGGCTGTCAGTCAGCGGTCTGCAGATGCAGACGGTGTTCCGCAATCCGCTGGCAGGGCCTTCGGTATTGGGCATCAGTTCAGGTGCCAGCCTGGGTGTGGCTTGTGTGGTATTGCTGTCCGGGGCGATGGGCGGTGTGGCATTGAGCCGTTTGGGGTATATGGGCGAGGTTGCCTTGTCGGTTGCCGCCATTATCGGTGCGCTGGCTGTGATGGCGCTCATTGTCTATGTCTCCCAGAAGGTGAAGGGCAACGTGACGCTGCTGATAATCGGTGTGATGATAGGCTATGTGGCAAGTGCCGTCATCGGCGTATTGAAATATTTCAGTGTGGAGGAAGATATACGTGCATATGTCATTTGGGGATTGGGTAGCTTTGCCCGTGTTTCGGGCGACCAGATGGTGCTGTTTGTCTGCATCATGGCTGTGCTGCTTCCGTTGTCCTTCCTGCTGATAAAGACGATGAATCTGTTGCTGCTGGGCGATGGCTATGCACGCAATCTGGGACTGAACATCAAGCGGGCACGCCTGCTGGTTATCTCATGCTCCGGTGTGCTGGTGGCTATTGTAACGGCCTATTGCGGTCCGATTATGTTTATCGGGTTGGCGGTTCCCCATCTGTGCCGTGCCATCTTCCACTCTTCGGACCATCGGGTGCTGATGCCTGCCACATTGCTGGTAGGCGCTTCCCTGGCATTGGTCTGCAATCTGATAGCCCGTATGCCCGGCTTCGAGGGAGCTTTGCCGGTCAACTCGGTGACGGCACTGGTAGGTGCGCCGGTAGTGGCTTCTGTACTTTTTAGAAAACGGAAAGGAGAATTGAATGAATAAGGAAACCATACATATAGAGAATCTTTCCATCGGTTACCCCGGTAAGGGGGATGTGAAAGTGGTGGCAGACGGCATTTGCGCCGGAATTAACAGTGGTGAGCTGACTTGCTTGTTGGGAGCTAATGGAGTGGGGAAGTCCACGTTGCTCCGTACGTTGTCCGCCTTCCAGCCTAAACTTGGAGGAAACATATTTATTGAAGGAAAAGAGATAGGGGACTATACCGACAAGCAGCTTTCGCGCGTCATCAGTGTGGTGCTGACAGAGAAGTGCGATATACGCAATATGTCCGTCGTAGAACTGATAGGTCTGGGACGCAGCCCCTACACCGGTTTCTGGGGAACCCTTTCGAAAGAGGACAAGACTGTGGTGGACAAATCTATCGCCCTGGTAGGCATTCCACATCTGGCACACCGCATGGTGCATACGCTGAGTGACGGTGAACGGCAGAAGGTGATGATAGCCAAGGCGCTCGCCCAGGAAACTCCCGTCATCTATCTGGATGAACCGACAGCTTTCCTCGATTTTCCCAGTAAAGTAGAGATGATGCAACTGCTTCACCAACTCAGCCGGCAAACGGACAAGACGATTTTCCTTTCTACCCACGACCTGGAACTGGCCCTGCAGATAGCGGACAAAATATGGCTGATGGATAAGGTGAACGGAGTGACCATCGGTACACCCGAGGACCTTTCGCTGAACGGCAGTCTGAGCAACTTCTTTGCCCGTAAGGGTATTGCCTTCGATTTGGAAACGGGACTATTCAGGGTAGCCAATGAATATACCTCCCGGATACGTTTGGCGGGTCACGGGCAGAAGTATGCCATGGTGCGCAAGGCGTTCCAAAGAAACGGGATTCTGGCAAACCGGAATGTTGAATCGGAGATCTATATCGAAACCGGAGATTTGAAGGGAGACGGCAGCTTCGTATTCCATCGACCGGGCAAGGAGCCGGTAACGGTGTACTCCATTGAGGAATTGCTGCAAATAGTCTTGTCATTCCATTCCCTATGATGCACCATTCTGCAAAGGATAATTATGTCCACTTAACGACGACTCCGGTCCCCCGGCTGATTACGTCATTGGCTGTGCCGACCATCATCAGCATGCTGGTGACGTCTTTCTATAACATGGCAGATACCTATTTTGTGGGTAAAATAAATACCCAGTCTACGGCTGCCGTAGGTATCGTGTTTTCTGTGATGTCCATTATCCAGGCTGTGGGATTCTTCTTCGGTCATGGTTCGGGGAACTACATCTCCCGTAAGTTGGGGGCGCAGGAAACGGAGAGTGCCGAGAAGATGGCATCCACCGGCTTCTTTTTTGCCTTGTTTATCGGAGCGGCTCTGGCTGTGTTGGGATTGTTGTTCCTTACACCGCTTTCCCTTGCTTTGGGGTCGACGCCTACCATTCTTCCGTATACGGAGCGCTATTTGGGAATCATTCTGCTGGGTACTCCTTTTATGACCGCCTCATTGGTGCTGAATAACCAAATACGTTTTCAAGGTAATGCGGCGTATGCCATGGTGGGGATTGTGAGTGGGGCGGTCATCAACGTGGTGCTCGACCCTATCCTGATTTTTGTATGCGATATGGGCATATCCGGTGCCGCACTTGCCACAGTAGTCAGCCAGATATGTAGTTTCATCCTTTTGCTATATATGGGGCGCAGAGGAGGAAATATACGTATACGTTACAGAAACTTTACGCCTACACTGGCTTTCATCAAGGAAATTATTGGGGGTGGAACTCCGTCACTCACCCGGCAGGGACTGGCAAGCGTGGCAACCATTTTGCTGAACGTGGCGGCCGGTGCATATGGTGACGCAGCTATTGCAGGGATGTCCATTGTGACGCGTATCTCTATGTTTATCAATGCTTTCCTAATTGGTTTCGGGCAAGGCTTCCAACCGGTATGCGGATTCAATTATGGTGCCGGGCTGTATGCCAGAGTGCGCCAAGGATTCTGGTTCTGTGTGAAGGTAGGCTTTTTCTTTTTGCTGGTTTGTGCGGTGGCAGGTATGGGATATGCCGAGGAGATTGTCTCCATCTTCCGCAAGGGAGACCCTGCTGTTGTAGCTACCGGTGCGGCAGCATTGCGCTGGCAGTTCATCACCTATCCGTTGGGTGCATGGATTGTGGTCAGCAACATGATGCTGCAGACTATCCGCAAGCCCGTACGCGCTACGATACTTTCCTCTGCCCGTCAAGGGCTGTTCTTCATCCCCCTCATCTTCATTCTTCCTTATTTCTTAGGACTGAAAGGGGTGGAAATGTGCCAGGCGGCGTCGGACATGCTGACCTTCTTCCTCGCCATTCCATTGACCTGCGGGGTGCTGGCGGAGATGAAGAGGAAGGAGGCGGAACAACTGCAACAGCGGCAATCTTGAAGTTTCTGCGTCCCTATTCAATTTTCACGGGAACTATCGGTTGCCGCTTCACTTTATCGAGGGGAGCTGCATGGTACTCGATGCGCCCGAAGTCTATCTGTCTCAAATCAATGCTTCTGATTGTACTGTTGTACATGGTGCGATAGTAGATGATACCGTTTGTCATATCTGTGGCCGATGTCCATTGGGTGGCACTTGGAATATTGGCAGGAACCTGGCCGAGGGGAAACTCGATGCCTACGGGTATATCAAAGTTATTCAGTATCTGAAAACATTGGAGAACGGTTTCCAGTGCGGTATTCTGTGGCGGTGTAGAAGTCTGGTAGAAAGCGGCACGGATAAAGCGGGAAGGGGGAGTCACATCTCCCGGAATTCCCAAAAAGCCGCTTCCCGAACCGAAAGGGGCTATAGTCACATTGCCCAGCGATTTGCTTTCGGCACTGCCCGGGTAGAGGTTCACATAATTGTTTAAGTTGGTCATCTGCCAGTCAAAGCCGGGGGAGTTTGTCAATACTCCCAGTTTGTTTTCATAGAAACGGGGCTGTCCGTCGATGAACTCCAATACCAGTTGGCGGCCGGTCTTGTCTGCAATCCGCCAATGTACGGTGGAGGCGCGCGGGTCAATGGCTATGACCGTCACATTTTCAATAGCCTCCTTTACCTCGTCCACAGTAGAAAAGCTTCCCAACAGCCATGATACCAATTGTAAATCGGCTATGCTCGACGCTTTTCGTGTGGGGTCATACTCCTCGTATTTGCCATATCCGGGAAAGTAGAACAGCCCGGCGGAGAGCCCGGCTTCATTCAGACCTTCGGCCACGAACTCCTTTTGCTCCACTGCCAGGCCTACGTAGCCATAGCGTGAGGTGAACTCCATGCCGGACAGACTGCCTCCGGGTGTCAGTGATTGTTGCGAATAACCGCGCGGTACGATGACGTACTGGCTGTTCAGCTCACTGCCTCCCCATTCGATGGTGCGAGCTACGACGTGCGCATTGTCTTTGGCCGTCAGGGTGATACCGGTACATGCCTCTGCTGTTTGAGGGGCGAAGGTGAGGGCTGTCATTGCTGCCAGCAGGATAGGAATTCTTTTTGCCATATTATTCAGTTTATATTGTTGAGTATCTGTTTGTATACTAAACAACTCTGTATGGCAAAATGTTCCCTTACCAGAACCGGTACCCCAGCGTAAAGAATGCGGCGAAGTTCTTGGGAAAATATCCTCCTTCTTCCGAATGACCTATCATCTGGTTTATCTGCTCATTGACTTTTACCAGTCCCACTTGTGTCTCTGCACCGATGATGAATCTTCTGTATTCAAAAGTAAGTCCCAGGGCAATACCTGCATCGAAACGGTTGTTACCCATTTTCCCGTCTACCATACTGCCGAAAGTGTCTATCTTGAACTGGTATCCTCCCTGCATACTGCTGCTGCTATAATCGTAGGTCTCACCGGAAGTCTTGCCTGCCACGCCTATGGCCGCATAAGGGCCGACGCTCAGCAAGGCATGATAATCCTTGCCCAGATGGAGGCGGGCCGCTATCATGAGGGGGATTTGCAGATACAGTTCATGCATTTTGGCCTTGCCGATGTGGCTTATCTCGTCTTTACCGCCGATGGACACGAATTCCAATGCGGATTGCAGCACCCAGGTCTTGTTGAGGACATATTCTGTACCGACACCAGCTTTGTAAGCTATTTGGGTGTCACTACTGGAGTGTTTTCCATGAAAATGGGAGGTACCGATTCCTGCTTTTGCATGAAAGGACAGCGGGCTTTGTGCCAGACCGGTCAGTACGGTCATTGCCATACAGACGGTAATGATTATCTTCTTCTTCATGAGTAAATTTTTCCGTTTTCGGTTATGAGTAATATTGTTAGTTCGCCATTGGGCAGTAAGGGGGCACAGTGCCGGTGACAGAGCTCAATCAGTGCCTTGCCAAACTTTTCCAGCAGCTCTTCGGGAATGATGTCCCAGAGTTTGCGCGCCAGGTTCATCTGTCCGATGGCGGCAAGTGTTTCTTCGCTGCATCCCGTCTGGCGTGCCAGGTCTTGAATGAATTCCTTATTCATGGTCACTTTCTTGCTGTGGGTATCCAGATTGCCTTCGGCCAGTTTCACGGCCTTTCCCATCATCACGCCGAGGGTGACGTGCGGTACTTGCTCTTCGGCTGCTATTTTCAAGGTTTCGCCGATAAAGTTGCCGTAATGCACGAAAGCCTGGGTGGGGAGGTCGGGATAATACGCCTTGATGAAACGTTCGCTCTTTGCGCCGGAGCTGATGACGATACGAGGGCTCTGGGTTGCCTTTGCCACTTCCATGGACTTCCGGATGGAATTGACGAAGGCTTCCGAGGAGAATGGCTTCACGATGCCGGAGGTCCCGATAATGGAAATGCCTCCTTCGATACCGAGGCGGGGATTGAAGGTGCGTTTGGCTATTTCTTCTCCACCGGGGATGGAGATGGTAATGAGAATAGGATTGGGCTGTTTGGCAATATGGAGGCGTTCAAGCCATAGCTTGACGTTCTTCTTTATCATTTCGCGTGGGGTGTCGTTGATGGCAGAGCTACCGAGCTCAAGTCCCAGACCGGGCATGGTGATGACACCTACGCCTTCGCCGCCGCAGACGATGATGTTGTAGTCGTCCTGGGGAGTGTCTTCCGGCAGCGGGTCGTCTATGCGGAAAGGTATGGCTATATTGGCCACAACTTTCATCCCGTTGGTGATGTCCGGGTCGTCGCCGGCATCCTTGATGACGGTAGCGCTTGTCTCGAACATGCCGTCACCGTTTTCCAGAAGGTCGGAGTGGGGAATATGGTGCTGCGGCTCTACGGGAACCTGTATGGTTTCTCCGTTGGGAAGAACTACCGGAAATTCTGTAGGACGCTTTTTGAAGTAGATATTGAATACATCCCAGGTGGCGGCTACGGCGGCAGCGGCGGCACATGTTCCGGTAGTCAGCCCGCTGCGCAGGGGGAAGAAGTCGGGTAAATGTTTCTCGACTATGCGGTGCAGGCCATGCTCGCCGTTTACACAGATAAACTTGCCGGATGTCTCGGGACGGCGGATGGCAAAGATGCGTATACCCAGTTGCCGGGCAGCTTCCACCTTCTCGCAGAATCCGCCGGATATCCCGCTTTCCTTGAGGAGGATGGCTTCGGGATGAAGCTGTTTCATTAGGACTTGCTCGTCTTCTCCGGGCGTGTAGTAGTAGAGGTTCTTCTCGGAGAAGCCCTGTTCCCGGGCGAGCTTGCGCGAGCTGTCACGGTCGAGGATGCGGAAGTAACAGCAAGCATTCTGCCACAAAGGCTTCAGCTTACCTATGGTCTGTACGCCGGTCAGTGCAAGTAAGATGAAAATCTTTTCTTTCTGTATCTTCTCGATGGCATCGTCATAATCCCTGCACCAGGTGATGTGTTCTTCATCGCGTTCCGGGAAGATACGCTCGAAACGGATGACGGGGATATTCGATTCCACGGAGACTTGTTCCAGAGTCTCATGCAACTGTGTGGCAAAGGGGTGCGCGGCGTCTATCAGCAGCTTTATGTGATGCTGTGCACAGAATGTTTCTATTTCTATTGCATCCATCGCGCCTTGCAGGCGGATGCCATTATGCAGAAGTACGTCCTGCTCATCCCCTTTGGTAGAATAGTAGAAAGTTTTTCCGGCTTCTTCAAGGGTTTGGATGGCTATGCGTCCTTCGGTGGTTCCGCCAAATATTAATATCATGTTTGAATGTTTATGGGTGATTAATCGTTGATTTATTTCCGGTACAGATGCTTGAACTCGTGTGCATAGAGCCGTGACAGACCTTCACGGTTGCCGATGGCTTCGCCTACGACAATCATGGTTGTCAAGGTGAGGTTATTTTCCTTCACTATTCTGGCAAGGTCTTTGAGTTCCCCCCTGAATATTTGTTCGTCTTTCCATGTCAAGTGGTAGCAGACAGCTACGGGGGTAGTTTCCGGATATTCCTGCAACAGTTCTTCCTGCACCTGCTCCGCAATGCTTGCACTGAGGAAGATGCACATGGTACTTTGTGAGCGTGCCATGAGATGTAGCTTTTCGCGTTCGGGCATGGGCGTACGTCCTTCGCCGCGTGTTAGGATGATGCTTTGCACTTTTTCCGGAATGGTGAACTGCGACTTCAAGGCAGCTGCCGCCGCCTGGAAGGAGGATATGCCGGGGGTGATGTGGTAGCTCATGCCGTGCTGGTCAAAGTAGTTCATCTGTTCCTGAATGGCACCATAGATACATGGGTCACCCGTATGCAGGCGTACGATGAATTTTCCCTTGTCATAGAACTTCTTCATCACTTCAAATTGTTCTTCCAAATCCATGGAAGCGGAGCTGAGTACGGTAGCACCGGCCTTGGCACAGAGAGTCAGCTCCTTGGGAACGAGGCTGCCGGCATACAGAATGAGGTCGGCGCGTTCCAGCATTTGGCGTCCGCGTACGGAAACCAGGTCCGGGTCGCCCGGGCCGGCACCCACTATTTCGATGTGGCCCTGGCGCACAGTTCTTATGTCGAGGGCGGCGGCCACGGTATAGTTCTCTCCTTTCTTCTTGGGCACCAGCAGCCGGGAGTTGTTTGCACTCAGCAAGGCGGCGGCTTCGCTGACGCTGGGGGTGCCCATGTGCTTCATGACGGTTTTGCTGGGATGGGGCACCTCTATCTCTGCCAGTTCCTCGGCTGTATAGAAGTAGACCGGGAACTTCTTTTGGAGCGCTTTCACTACCGGTTCGTCACTTTTGGCTTTAATCGTGGAGATGGAGGCGATGCTTTGGGGCATGATGCCGTATTCCTTCAGTGTGTTCATAATCTCTTTCTCCACTTTCCGCACGGGACCTGCCAGCCGGGCAAGGCCGATGCCGAGGTGTACGACACAGGGCACGTAGCATATCATAGGCATTTCCGGGAAGTTGGGGACTTGGGGAGATACGCACAGAATCAGTTTGAAGCGTGAAGGTTTAATGTCCTGCACCCGGTAGAATACTTCTACATGAGGCGGCAGGTGCGCCTCCATCCAGTCCGTGCCTTCATTGCGCACCGTGAGCAGCAGGGCGGTGGGCTTGCCGGAAACGAAGAGGCTGATATGCTCGTTCATGCATACTCTTTTTTTCTCTTCGGGCGTCTTGGCAAGTTCTGCCAACAGGAGGGTGGAGGGCTCGGCGTTGATGACCGGAAACCACCCGAAACGTTGGGGCAGGGTATCGAGTCCCCATAGACCGGTGCAGTCGCTTTGCGTGGTGACTACCGGTTCGGCCCCGAGGATATTCGCTACCTGGTGGGTCAGTTCGTTGGCTCCTCCGATGTGTCCGGAAAGTACGGAGATGGCAAATTTACCGGTACTGTCCACGCAAACCACGGCAGGGTCGGTATATTTGTTCTTCACGCAAGGAGCGATGGTGCGGACACAGATTCCCATGGCGCCAATGAAGACAAAGGCATCATAGCGGTTGAAGTTTTCCGCTGTGAATTTGCCGGCGGATTCTATATGTGTGCATCCCTCTTCGTGCCTGAGGGTGAAGATTTCGGAGTCGGGAAGTTCGTTGAGCAGTGATTGGGCTATGCTCAAACCGGCTTCGGAGATTAGAATAATAGCTGTTTTCATAATGGGTATGTTTAAGAAAGCGTGGCTTTCATAATTTCAATGGGGTTATATTCGTTCAAGGCGATATGGGTGGAAGGGTGGAGCACCATTCCGTTCCGCTCGATTCCTCGGCAGAACGCCTCCTTGCTTTCTGCCGATACGGAGTTGAAGACGATGCAGCCTTCGGGGTGCAGCACTTGTTTCACTTTCTCTATCATTTCCTCCAGATGTCCGCCGTGTCCACCGATGAAGACGGCATCGGGGCGGGCAAAGGGAGTGAGGTCGGTGTGCAGGAAATCTCCGGTTACCGCCGTAATGCCCGGTGCGCCGAAGCGGCGGGAGTTGGTGTCCATCAGCTCTTTTCCTTCGGGGCGTATCTCGAAGGAGATGACGGCGAGATGAGGAAATTGCAGGCGGGCTTCGATGGAGACGGAACCGGTACAGAAACCGATGTCCCAGAAGACGCGGCGGCGGTTCAGTTCCAATGCCTGCAGGGTGAGCAGGCGGATGGGAGCCTTGGTTATCATGCGGGCGCGTCCGTCAAGATGTGCAAACTCTTCATCGGGGATGCCGAAGGGACGGACTGGAAAGTCTGGGGCTTCGCTACCGTGCAGGGAGTTTGTGCGGCATTGTCCGAGATGGCTGTCCAGCAGCAGGCAGTTGGGATGTTCGAAGTCACCGGAAACCGCTTCCTGGGGTGTCATCCGGCGTATGCGTTCCTTTTCGGGATTGCCGAGATGTTCGCCGATGTATAGCGTGTAATGGGAGTACCCGTATTTCAGCATGCGGGCGGCAATGGTGACCGGGGTATGTTCGCGGTCGGTGAGGATGCCTATTTTGGGTGCACGCTCTATGAGGGCACGGTCGAACTCCTGCCACGGGCGTCCTGTCAGGGAGACGGTGCGCATGTCGTCATACGGCATGACGAGGCGGTGTGCCAATGTCTGCAAGGAATTGAAAGCGGGATAGAGCAGAATGTCTGCCTCGGGAAGCTTACGCTTTATGGTATTGGCAAAACCGAAGAATAACGGGTCGCCGGAAGCGAATACAATGATGGAGTCGTCCGTCGCCGTCTCTTCGAAGCGGGCAAATATTTCTTCATAACGGGAAAAGACGCGGTCCAGCGGTACGGTGATGGAAATCCATTCGGCTCCGGCAGGCAGCAGAGGACCGACAATCTCCTTATGCCGTATGCCACCGGAGAAGACCTTCCCCTTCCGTATCTGTGCCAGTGCTTCCGGTGGAAAGAAGGGGGAACGGTTGTCATCCATTCCTATGATTATAAATCTGTGTTTCATTCAATGAGTAATCTTATGAAAATATCAAGTAATGTAAGGGGGCATAACAAGTAATGTTATCGGTCGTAACAAGTAATGTTATGGAATGTCTCTTTTCACTTACACATCCCTGCCCGGGCGCAACTGCTCCGCATCGTTGTAGCACAACACGGAGTTCACCAGCGTGGCAGCCAGGTTGCTGCCTCCCTTACGTCCTTCTACGATAATCTTGGGTATTTCCGTAAAGGGTTTCACCATGTGTTTGGACTCCTGCACATGCACAAAGCCTACCGGTGCGACAACAATGCCCGCCGGATGTGCCTTGCCCTTACGTATCAGGTCGCAGAGTTCCATAAGTGCCGTAGGTGCATTGCCGAATACAAAGAATGCATCGGGATGCTCCTCCACAGCCAGGCGGATGCCTGCCTGGGTACGGGTAATGCCTTTCTCTGCAGCCATCGTCGCCGTACGCGGGTCGCCAAGGTAACATTTCACCTCTACGCCCAGCCGCTGCAAAGCTCCTTTGCGGATACCGCTGGCTGCCATCGTGACGTCTGTGACAATGGTCTTGATTCCGCCTTTCTCGATGGCTTGATACAAGGAAGCTACGGCACCTTCGTCCGTATGCAGCAGATACTCCATTTCAAAATCGGCGGTGGTATGTATGGCATGGAGTAAAGCCCATTTATGGTCGAGGGGAATATGTTTGTTCTTCAGTTCCTTTTCGATGGTACGGAAACTGCGAATCATGATGTCTTGCCCGATGCCCGTGGCTTCGGTATTCGTGTCCCGGTAATAGCCGCGCGGAGTGATGAAGGCTCCGTTCCATTCGTAGGACTGTGAGTTGCCTATCAATACGACTGTAAACATATCCACCTCTTCGGGATTGAAATCTCCCAGTGTGGTGATGTGTACCGCTTGTTCCGGGCGTCCTGCCTGGCGCACATATCCCACGGGCGTTTCCGGTGAGCGTCCTTCCTGCAGAAAGAGTTCTTTCAAGCGGTAAAGCTGCCAGTAGCGTCCTTCACTTTTGGGGTTGTAGACTGCCGTCACGAAGTCGGCGGCAGCGGCTGCGATGATACGCCTTTCAATACGCTCCCAGGGAGTCATCAGGTCTGAAAGGGAGATGACACAGAAGTCATGTCCTACGGGAGCTCCCAGCAGTGAGGCTGCCTTTTGGAAAGCGCTGATGCCTGGCAGCGAAACGATTTCCACGTCGCTGTTCCTTTCCCGCTTCATCTCGTAGATAAGCGGCGTCATACCATAGATGCCCGCATCCCCGGAGCTGATGACGCAGACCGTCTTTCCCTGCTCCGCCAGCTCGAAAGCCTGCTCGGCACGGGCGCGTTCACGCTTCATGCCGGTATCTATGCATGCTGTTGAGGGGTGGAGATAAGGGATTACAAATTGGAAATAATACTTATATCCCACCACTACATCTGATTCTTGCAAAGCGGAAATTACGGCGGGAGTCATATCCGATTCATTGCCCGGTCCGATGCCGGCAACAATTATTTTGGGGTGTTTCATATCCATATGTTCTATTGGCATACAAAGATAGAACTTATATTTGATGAAACCGAAAAAACTCTGTGCTAATCCGCGTAATCTGTGGTGAAACTTTATTGTCTAAACCTGCAAGTGCCGGTATTCGCTCGGAGTATAGCCTACGTTTTTCTTGAATACTCGGTTGAAGTGCTGCGAATACTGGTATCCCAGCTCATAGGCAATCTGGCTGACTGTCTTCCCGCTTCCTATAATCATTTCTTTGGCCAGGTCGATGATTTTGTTCTGGATATATTCCTGCGCCGTCTTTCCGGTTTCCTTCTTCACCAAATCTCCGAAATAGTTGGAGGAGAGGAACACTTTGTCTGCGAAGTATTTCACGGAAGGCAGTCCTTCGGTCTGCGGTTTGTCGCTTTGGAAATAGTCGTCTATCAGTGCTTCAAATTTCATCAGGATGTCTTTGTTGGCTGCCGAGCGGGTGATGAACTGGCGTTCGTAGAAACGCATGCAGTAGTCCAGCAGCAGTTCGATGTTGCGTGCAATCAGACCCTTGCTGTGCTTGTCGATGGGGCGTTGGATTTCCATCTTAATCTTCTTCAGACAGTCGAGGAAGATTTCTTTCTCGTCTTCGGACAAATGCAGTGCCTCGGTAGAGGAATAGGAAAAGAAGGAATACTGCTTTATTCCCTGTCCCAGCGAGGTGCCTTTTATCAAGTCGGGGTGGAACAGCAGGCCGGAGGCGCTGGGCTGCATACCTTCCAGCATGTTGACCTCGGTCACCTGGCCCGGGGCGAAGCTGGTTACCGTGCCTTCCTGGTAATCGTAAAACTGTTTTCCATAGCGTATATCTCCGCATTTGGTGTTTTTGAGGAAAAGGGCGTATACGCCATAGTTCAACGTGAAATGTCTGGGGTATCCGGTGGCTTCGGACAAGTCGACTACGCTGACCAGCGGGTGCAGGGTTTCGAGACCGAACATCTTGTTGTATTGGTCTACTGCATTGAGCTTGATTACTTCTTCCATAAACGTTCCTGTTAGTTTTGTACAAATGTAGAGAATAATCCGGAAAGTTCCATATCGCAGGAGGAGGAATCCGTAATATGGTTACAAATGTCCGTAATCTGTGTACATTGAAAAGAGTTACACCCTTTGTCCGAAATGGTGTAGCCATCCGGAGCAAAGGGTGTAGCCTTGGTATGTAAAAGGTGTAGCCCTTTTACGCTTGCTGGTTATCAATCTTTTAGCATAGCTTTGATGTGTTCCATATAGAGCTGGCGGATGGCTTTGTTTTCGCCCAGTCCCTGCATGCGTACATTCACTTGATAGCCTTGCTTTTCAAGTTCCGTCTTCCACACGCCGGCAATGTCTTCCTTGGTATGGTTGCCGCATACCAACAGCAACGGAACCAATGTCACGCTCTTGGGGCGTGTCTCTTTCAGTTGCAGCAGGGTTGCGTCCAGGGTAGGATATCCTTCAATGGTGCTGACGTGGAAGTTCTTCAGTCCATGGGCTTTCATCATGAAGTCGAGCATGGCGTAAGTAGCCGTGCTGGGTAGCTGGTTGCCGTGCCCCACATAGACAATGTCTTCTTTCTTTTCCGGCTGTTCGGCGGTCAGTATACCGATTACCTTCTCGCAGTCTTCGACGGAGTAGAGCAGGGGATTTCCCACTTTTATCTCCTTGAAGAAGGGACGGAGCTTGTCTGCATCCCTGCGGACGGAGGTCATCTCACTGCCTTCTATCAAGGTGGTGCTCTGGACGTAGATGGTCCGGTAGCCTTCGGCGCGAAGTTTCAGCAGTGCATCCGTAGGGCTGTCTTTGTACACACCCTCCTTGGCAAGTCTTTTTCGTACAATCGGCGAGATGTATGCTTCGCGCACTGTAAACTGCGGAAAGGCTTCTTGTGCCTCACGGGTCACGACGTCGAGCGTCAAGGCACGTGTCTGAGGGTCCGAACTGCCATAATGGGTGATGAGCAGAGCCGCCTTCTCCTCTTGTTGTGCGGAGGAGAAGAGGCTGATGCCGAGTAAATAGAGAGTGATGAAAAAATGTTTCATAATTGTTGTTGTTTCTAAATGCGTTATGGAGAGATTATTTTAGTCTGAGTGCCAGGCTGATTACTACCGAACGTCCCGGAGAATACAAGGCGAAGTTCTTGTTCAGCGGGCGGTTGTCTTTCTTGTTGAAGATATTGTCTATGCCGATGCCCGGTTCGATGACAAAGTTGCGGAAGCCGTCGAAGGTATGGCGGGTATTGAGGTTCCAGATGCCGTAACCCGGAGCATTGCCGTCTGCGTCACCCGGATAATAGACTTTGCTTTGCAGACGACCGTTCAGGTTGAGGTTCAAGGTATAGTCGCTCCAGCTGTGTGTATAGTTTCCGGTGATGGTGGCTGTATGGCGTATGCTGCGCTCGATGTTTTGCCATTCGCCTCCTTCGTTCAGACCGCGTCCATAGGCGTAGGTATAGTTTCCGGCCAGGGTGAAGCCCGGGAACAGATTGCCGTTCAAGTTCACTTCAAAGCCTTTGACGGTAGCTTTCTCGAAGTTGAAGTAGTTCTTGACACTTAGGTTTTTTGTGGATGAAAGGTCACCGATTTCGGGGAACTCTTCACGCAACTGGTTCTGCTCTGCTTCCGGTAGGTCATCGAATTTAGTGGATTTGGAAGTTACCATGTTCTTTACATAGTTCAGGTAACCGGTGACAGAAGCACTGAAACGGTTGGTACGGTATTCCATGTTGATGGAGTAATAGTTGCTGTGTTCGGGGTCGAGGTTCTCGTCACCCAATGAGATGGTGGCTCGTGTACCCATTGTCTTCTTGAACATGTGGTAGTAGAGCTCGTCAATTCCCGGAGCGCGGAATCCGGCAGCATAGGTGGCACGTACATTGAAGTTGCCTATGTTGTACATGGCTGCCACTTTGGGGGTGAAGCGTCCGCCCGTCTGTTCGTGATGGTCGTAGCGTACACCCACAACACCGGTCAGATGGTTCCATAGCTTCACTTCATGCTGGCCGTAGGCTGATGTCGTATAGACACTTTTGTCCAAATCGGAGTCGGGACGGCGGAGCACTTCACGGCGATAGTCCACACCGAACACCGTAGTGCTGTTGGTTGTAAAACCGAAGATACCTTTCAACTCGGCATCATGGAATTTCTGAAGCTTGGTAAGCGCATACTGTCCGGGCAGGTATCCGCTGTTTTCTATCAGGTATTTGTAGCGTGATGCGTAATTGTTTCCTGAATAGTCGAACTGGATAACGTTGCGTTTACTCAGTTTGTATTTGGCGCCTGCCCCCCAGTTGTAACCTTCGTAGGCAGTGTTGTACTTGCTTCCGCCGGTGATGTCTTCGCGTTCTACCGGACGTTCGAGTCCGCGGTTATAGTATCCGCCGTTGGCATAGAAGGAAAGCTGGTCCGTAGCATCATAGGTAAACTTCTGCGAAAAGTTATTCGAGCTGTAGCCCAGGGAGAGCGGGGCAATCGTTTCAATGATGTCTTCTCCATCTTCTGTCAGACGGCTGTTTTGCCAACCGTCGGAGTGGTCGTATTTATAGGAAGTATAGGACCCTATTTTTCCTTGGGCGATGTCCAGATTCAAGCCTTGGGAGAATTGATTCTTTCTCGTATAGCTGCTATTGCTGCTGAAGGCTACCACATCTTTAGGCTCGTTGGTAATGATATTGATTACACCGCCGATGGCATCCGAACCATAAAGGGAAGAAGCGGCTCCGTTCAGTACCTCGATGCGTTTGACGCGGGTCATGTCTATTTGGTTGAGGTCGATGTTACCGGTGATGTCTCCCGTGACCTTGCGTCCGTTTACCAATATCAGCACGTGCTTGTTGGAGAGTCCGTTCATCATCAGATAGGACCCCATTGCGTTCGGACGGAAGGAGAGCGAGGGTACCATCATGGTCAAGGCCTGCTGGAAGTCGGTGATACCGGCACGCTTTATCTCGTTGGCAGTGATAACCGATACCGGAGACGGAGTGTTCTTCAGTCGCTGATGTGTACCCGTACCCGTTACTACGACCGGGTTCAACTCGTGAGTTTTCTTGGTCATATCGTCGCTGTCACCTTTTTCTGCTTGTGCATAGGCACCGGTGGCGATGATTCCTCCCATAAGGAGAGCTGTGAGAAGTCTTTGCTTTATCATATATTGTTTTATTTTATATAACGCTGCAAATGTACATACCATTATCGGAGGGTGAAATACTTAATAGTTGTTATACTGCGATGGCCAAATAGCTATTAATAGGTACTGTATTCCCTTATTCCGGCACATAGATAATCTCTCCATTTTCAAGCTGATAGGCAACTCCCACTTTCTTTCCTCTTTTACCGGAGGTCTTTGGGTCTTCGCTGGGAGTGTATTTCTTGATTTCCTGCCCTTCTTTGGTAATGATTTCCATATTTTCCTTTCCGGGATTCTTCACCATGGTGAAGTCTTCTTTAGAAAACATCTCCGTCATATTGAAGCGGGAGACGAGAGCCACCATCAAGGCTACGGCAAAGACCATCGCTACGTCAAAAAGATTGGCTACCGTACCCATGGGGTCGGAGTCCGAATCGCTGTGCAGTAATCTGTTTCTCTTACTCTTCATAGTTTTCGTATCGTTAGTCCGTTATTCCTTTTCGGCCGTTTGGCGGCTTATCACTTTGTACAGATATTCCAAGTCGTTCATTTCGCGGGCATACCAGCGTTGTTTCACTTGCAGGGTAATGACGCCGACAGCAGCAATGACCAGCCCTACCACTGTAGTGGCAAAAGCCACCTGCATATTGTAGGCCATGGAGGAGATGTCTCCTTGTGCCAGCCCCACCAGCGCGGGACCCATCGGGATGAGGGTACCCATCAGTCCCAACATAGGACCCAGCTTGATGAAAGTACGCGAACGTCCCAACTCCTTCTCGGCTTCCACTTCATAATTGGCAAGCAGGTGTTCGCAGTAGGCGTCGTCATCCCGGTGTGCGGACAATTTGGACATGCTGCGGAGGAGAGGGGAGTTGCCTGCCGATGGGAGTTGCTGCAGCAGTCCGTCTATATTCTCTGGGGTAATGTTCTCCAGTGTTTCAGTGAATTGCTTCTGTAATTTCATCCGCTGGTAGAACTCGCCGAAGAAACCTCCCGCAAGGATAATGGCACGTAGAAAGAATAGCAGCAGCAGGACTACGACGGGAACCAGCAGCCCGTTTGAAATCCAGAACAGTGTGTTTGAGATTGTTTCCATATATCTTTTTAGTTTTTAATTCTTTAATTTATTTCAATAGCCCGTGGCAATGATGCTCAATATAACAATGAAAATATTAACAATGAACAGTACTTCCAAGCGCAGTGGTTTATCACCGATAGCATGCCGCAGCAGAAGGCTCCCAGCACAAACTGCAAGGAAAGTAACGCCGGCTGCTATCCATGAGAGACTGCCGAAATCTATTCCGGGAAAAGTGAAAAGCAGCAGTGCCAGGACATAGCATATTACTCCGCCTATCAGTATGCCGGGGTATAACTTCAGGAAGAGGGTGACCGCTTGTTTGAAGGCCGTGTTGCGGGTACGCATTTCTGCGAAACAGTCGAAACAGAAAGTTATCATTACGGCGGCTTCCAGAGTGACACATACCGACAAGTTCAACATCTGTGGACGGGAGGCAAAGAAAGCTGCCACCACGGTCTTGGACTGTTCCGTCATCCATGGAGTCACCAGCCACGCAAAAAAGGCACAGCCTGCGGCAACCGTCCACATTCCCCAGCGTGGATAGAACCCCACCTTTAATAGAAAATTGAGGGCGATGAATAGGGCTAACAGATGAATGGCGTATTCCATAATACTCTGTTTCTATTTATTCTTTTTTTCTTTTCTTCAACAGTACGACCAGTCCGATGAAGGTGATGACGACAAGACTGCCTGCAATCACTCCGTTCACCCTGTTCTTACGTACCGTTTGTTCGGAAGTCAGTTTGTGTTCTTTCAGTACGACATCCTTGCCATCGGTTGCGGATGCTTCGTGTACCTCCTTCATGTTCTGGGTATAGGTCTGCTTCTCGCTATTATCCAACTGGTCGGCAACGAACGACTGTAGCTTGTCATTGTCGCAAACGAATTCGGTACAAGCGGCACCTTTTTCGCGTGTGATTTGTGCATGCAGGGAAGCAGTGGTTTTCAGTTGCTCATCAGATGCTTTCCAGTAACCTTTGCGGGCGCTTTCCAGCATGACGGCTGTCATAGCCTGGAATGCGGCGGGATTGACGCGGAGGAAGTACTCGTGAATGCCCAGCTTATTCTCATCCTTTATATACATTCTATACAAGTCATTGAACAGTTCTTTGTCCATGGCCGACGGACGCATGACGTGCCAGCCGAAGATGTTGCGGAAGATTTCGCCGAACATCTGCGCCGAACCTTCCCCGCCTTTCATCCGCTCTTGTATAAAGGTAGGGTTCAAGATGGTGGAACGTGTCTCTACGGCAATGGCCTCTTTGGCATCCTGCATGCGGCGGTTGGTCCGGTTGCGGTAGTCTGCCATATAGGCATCCGGTTCCTTGCCGGTCACGGTTTTGACGGTGAGCGAGAGTCCACCCGTAAATTCATATACATGATCCAGGGAGATGGGCCCCCATGTGTTACTTTGACGGGGCTGGATGACAACATCCGTTTCGGACAGTGCCGAGGCAAACAAACCTTCCTGGACGTCTCCCCAATTTCCGTCGTCCCCATAAGAGGCACCCATATTGTTGAGGTATCCTTCGGCTATCTCCTTTTCGCTTTCCCACGAGCCGCTGTGCTCGGTATAGGCCATCATACCGGTACTGTATCCGCTGTTGATCGGTCCGAATACACGCATCACAGACATTTCACGGGCACGTTTGGGGGAAGCCCCTTTTTCTACCAGTAATTTTTCCTGCAACAGTGTACCCGATGCCACATAGTTGGGATAGGTCTCATCTCCGGCTTCCGATGCCAGACGTATAGCATCGGTCAGTAACTTCAAGCGGGAACCGGCTATGTCGCGTAGCTGTCCGGACACTTGTACCAGCACATTGATGCGCGGACGCCCCAGTTCTTCACTGGGCACCAGTTTCAGGTCAACCACTCTGCCTTGGGCGTCGCGTACGGGTTCTACTCCCAGCATCCAGAATACCTGGGCCAGCGTAGCTCCTTCCGTATTGATGAATTCGCCTGCCCAGAAGGTATAGCTTACTTTCCGGGGATATTCGCCGTGCTTGCTGATGTACTGTTTTAAAGTCGCTTCTGCCAATCGCTTTCCATCTTCCCAAGCCCTTGGGTTGGGAGTATTCTCGGCGTTGATGCTGTACATGTTGCGTCCGGTGGGCAGAACGTTCGGGTTCAGTACGGGGTCACCTCCCGGCGCAGGGAATACGGTTCCTCCGCTGAGTGCACGCACCATGGCATTCTGTTCGTTGACGGGGGAGGCAAGCAACTGTTCGCGATAGAGTAGGGCGGGGCGAAGCTCCGGTGCTACAGATGCAGTATCCTTGGGTGGATTCTGGAGTAAGGCGGTCAGTCTTTTCCTGGCGGCAGGCAAGTAGTGGTGGGCTATATAGGTGAAGTCTTGCAACTGCTCTGTGGTGATTTTGCCTTTATCGCGGTCCTTGCGGGCCGTTTCGTATGCCAGCGGGTCGGCAGCGACGGCGAGAGTGGTGGTCAGCAGGTCGCGGTCAGAATAAGGCTCGTTCATGGTGTAGTACGCACCCAGTATCTTTTCGTTGGCTATCTCTTCGGTGAAGGCATCCAGACGTTCCAACTCCTCGGCTGTATAGGGTTCGCCGGATATGGAATCCAGATTGAGGTCGCGGTGCAGCCCCAGGCGCATGGCCTCTTTTTTGATGTTCATTCCCAGAGCCCGGTGTTTGGCAGTCCCTTCGTCCAGCACTTTGTGAATATCTTCCAGCAAGGCCGAATAGCGTTGGCGCATACCGCTCTCCACGTAGGGCGGAGTGAGATGGGTGACCAGTACGGCATGTGTCCGGCGTTTGGCAATGATACCCTCGCCTACGTTTCCGGTGGTATAGAAATAGAAGTGGGGGAGGTTACCAATCAGTACATCCGACCAGTCGGCCTGCGACTGTGCCACATTCTTTCCGGGCGTGTATTCCAAGTTGCCGTGGGTGCCGAAGTGAATCACTGCATCTGCCTTGAATCCTTTTTGCATATACAGATAAGGAGCCAGGTAGCTGTGGGGCGGCGCTACCGGCATTCCATGCACCAGTTTGAACTCATCATCTCCCAATGCCGGGCGGGGCTGGGGGAAGAGTAGGATATTGCCGAATTGCAAGCAGGCAATGGCAATACTGTCCTCTGTTACCAGCAGATTGCCGGGCGCATCTCCATATCTGTCTGTTACTTCCTGATATTTCTCGGGAAGGAGTACTTCGTGTGCCCATTGTTCGTATTGCTCGGTAGAAAGCCATATCGGGTGTGCCGTTTTCAAAAACTGTTCTTGTGCTCCTTTGGCATACGAACCCATGACGGCACCGTCACGATGTATCCGCTTGCCGAACTCCTCTACAGTAGCAGGCAGTCCACTGACGTCGTACCCTTCCGAACGCAGGCGTTTCAAGAAGTTATAGAGTGAAGGAATCACTTCCATACCGCTTGCCAGCAGGGCGTCTTTTCCCGGAGTCTTGAAGTAACAGATAGCAACGCGCTTTTCTTTGTTGGACATGTCTCTCAAGGACATGTACTTGGTAATATGGTCCACTACGGCATCTATCCGTTCATTTTCAGCGGTGTACAGATAGTATCCGTGTTTGTTTTCGTTTTGGGTAGCGATGCAGAGGGGTAGCATGCCTCCATCTATCTCAGGCACCACTACACGGGCGGTCAGTGTGCCACCGCTGACGGGGGTATCCGGGTCCAGCCATTCCTCGTGGGGCTGAATCAGCGGGAAGGGCATGAATAAAGGAATGTTTTCCTGGTGCAGCCAGTTGATGAGTGAGTCATTGCCCAGCCGTCCCATAGGCAGGTAGACTACTGCATCGGGATGGAGGGTACGTATCATATCGGCACGCGGTTGACCTCCGGCTGTGAAAGGATAGACATTGAAGCCTGCTTGTGTCAAGCACGTGATGAGGGAATCTACGTGGGCACGGTTTCCTTCCATCGGAAAGTTGAGTCCGGAAATCAGGGCAAGGTTGCGTCCGTCCTCATGGTAGAGATTTTTTTCTTTCAGATAGGCGGTCACCTCTTGCGGAGTACTGAAGTAGCGGCCGTATTCGCGGTGGTAGAACATGTTCTCCAGCAATGGGATGGGAGGCTCGTAATCCTGGTGTCCCCACCGGTGGGGAGTGGCGATGTGGCGCAGGTAGAGTAAGGCATTCCGGTAGTTGTGCTTGTTGCCGTTCTTGAGATACTCCCGTAGCGTATGCTGTTGTTCATTGGTAACATTGTGATTGAGGGAGAGGGTGAAATTTCGTAACGTATTCGTAAAGACTGGTACTCCGCTGGCACCCACCCGTTCCACTTCGGCAATCTGGCCGTCGTCAAGGTATAGCCCTCTGCTGTACATCACGATGGCATCATAGCCGGAAAGGTCCTTCACCTCTTCTTTTTTTATGCAGGTGACTTCTATCCGGGCGCAGTCATTGTTCAGGGCAATGTCGGCAGCTTGTGCCAGGGTTGCGTTGATAATAAGTATATGTGTAGGAGCAAGCCAGTACTGATAGGCCGCAAAGCTGCAGACAATCAATAGGGCTATGCTGCCGAGGAATATTCCAAGTCTTTTCTTATTCATACAAGTTTATTCTCGTTAATAGCGTTTTTGTCTTTTACAACATTTTCTTCTTATATAATTCACACTTAACGCCACACCCGTGATGCAAACGGCTGTACCTCCAAGCAGCAATACCCAAAGCACAGTCTTGCGCAGGGTGGCATTGGAGTTCAGACCGGGCAGACGCATGCGGTGCAGGGCTGTATAGCTCCAGTATTTCCAGCGGGAGGAGGTGTCTACATGGCGGATGATTCCCGTTTCCGGGTGAATGTAATAGACGCTCCGGTCCGGGTCGTCCACCGTTATCTTCCAGACGGGAAGCTGGGGTCGTCCGCGATACATATTGCTCATGTCGCGATAGTAGGTCTCGAAATGTTCGAGCCGGGAGATACGTATGCCGGGGATATGTTGTGAAGAATCACGCTGGGAGGTATAAATGCTTTCCACGCCTTTCAGGATTTCTTCTTCGGAGAGTTGTAACGGACGCGGCAGGCTGTCGGCGGCATCGATGTAATACTCGTTTTTTCTATCTTTTACGATGTAGTAGGGATGTTCGCGGAAGTTGCGCCACTCTATCTGCAAAGCTTGGGGATAGGCAGCTATGACACGGCGGTAGTCCAAGGGGTAATCCTCCGGTTGTGGGGCACGGGCATGGAGCGTGCGTGTGGCGCTGCCTTTCTTCAGTGCCGGTTTATGAATCCATTCGGGAATGTCTGCCAGAGACATCATGCCGCTGAAGGTGAAGGTCAGTACGAAGATGCCGAAAAAGATTCCGCTGACGTAGTGCCAGTGATACCATCTTTTTCGGTAGGGGGAGAACTTGGGATGGCGGCTTCGGTGCGTCTTACGCCATACATCCACAGTTACCCAAATGCCGGCAATGACCATGAGACAACCCAGAGCTGTGAGCCAGATGACGGTCTTAGTCCAAAGGACGGTGTCCTGCCGCAGCCAGGTGAAGTATACCCAGTGGGGAATGGCACCCAGCCATGCCCAGAAGCGTTCGCTTCTGTTGGAGAACTGCAAGGCCTCACCGTTTTGTGAACTCAGATAGAGCTGTGTCCCGGCATCGTCGGCAAAGTATATTTTATAAATGGGCATTTCCTTTTTCAGTTCAGCGAAGGGAATCCATTGGTCCAGAGAGTGGAGGGTGTCGATACGGGTAATGGGAGAAGAACACCACAAAGCTGCTGTCCGGTGCAGGTGTTCACTGTCCAGAGAGGGTCGTGAGATGGTGGAATCGGCAAGGAAATGAAGCGTGCCTTTTGTGGTACTAAAGCTGAACTCGGGGTGTCCGGCATTGAGGTTCAGTATCGTAGACCTGACCTTTACGCCACGGGGCAGGCGGGCTGTGACGGAGGAGATGTCCGGAAGTGAGTCTCCGGTTTGGGAGAGCATATCCAGCTTTTGCATTTTCTCTTTGGCGCTGACACGGGGAAAGCGGTGGTACATCATCACGAAGGCGGAGAGGAACCACATGAGAAATAGGATACAGAGCAAAGTGCCCAGTATCCTATGAATAGAGTACATCAGTTTGGTGATAACATTCATTGTCGTTCGCGTTTTTCCTGCAAAAGTACAAGATGATTCAAGAACACTAAATACCCACTAATGGGTATATTATTCTGTGTCTTTTCCGGCAGCATAGGCCGCCTTCTTCGTCATGATGTCCAGCATGCGGTGCTTCAGTCCGAAACGGATATGGTCAATGAATATTTCTTGAATTTCCGGAATTTGTCCCAGTCCTTCCAGTTGTGCACTGACGGTGAAGCCTTCTTTCTCGAGCATCTCCTTCCACTCTCCGGCAATGTCGTTTTTGGCATGGTCTCCGGCAACAAACATGAAGGGTATGAGGGTCACACGTTTGGCTTTCCCGGCTTTCAGTTGTGCCAGCATGGTGTCAAAGGTTGGATAACCTTCGATGGTGCCCACATGGAAATTGGTCAGTCCGCCTGCTTTCAGCATATAGTCCATCTGACTGTAGATGGCGGTACTGGGGGTATAGGTGCCGTGGCCCACAAGGACGAAGTGTTCTTTGGTAGCTTTCTTGCTTTGTGCCGGGGCGTTGTAGCGGTTCCCCAGAATACTTGCCACTTTCTCTGCATCTTCGATAGAGTAGAGCAGGGGAGTACCTACACGTATTTCCTTGAAGAAGGGTAGTGCGCTTTCCACATCCCGGCGGAGGGATTCCATTTCTACTCCGTCAATGATGTTGGTACTCTGTACGATGAGGTGTGTGTAACCTTCGCTGCGCAGTTTCAGCATGGCATCCAGTGGAGTCAGCTTCGTGATGCCGCGCTCTTTCAAGCGGCGGATGATGATGCGCGACGTATAGGCTTCTTGGAACTTCAACTCCGGGAAGGCGGCTTGTGCCTTGGCGTTGATGGCATCAATGGTAAGGGCACGGGTATCGTCATGCGTAGTGCCGAAGTGCACCATGAGCAGGGCGGCCTTGTCACCGGGTTTCATACTTGCAAGCATATCGCTGTGCTCGTAATTGCCTCCCCCGTGCGCATGGCAGAGGAGGAGGAAATTACAAAGGAATAAAAAGACAAACAAATTCTTCATAAATACTGATGCTTGTTTTAATCGTTCTCTATGACACGTATCATATCGAAGTAGAAGCGTCCGTCCACTTCGGCTCCTTTCTCTACATTACCGGTCTTGATGTCATAGATGTAGATAACGGCGTTGGCATCTTCTTCAGTGTTTACACCAATGTATGCTTTGTTGTTGAAGATGACAGAACGCTGTGAGAAGCGACCGCCGCTGTAACCGATTTCCTTGCCATCATAGCTTAAGCGTGTCTTGGTTCCGGTGGTAAGATCGAGGATGGCGTAGTAGTGAGAGTAAGCGTCGATGCCGGGTTGCTTATCTGCAGCGGGTCTATCGGCATTGTCATTACGTGCATACACTAAGGCTTTGTTCCCTTCCAGATATTGAACGGTCAGCAATTTGCCGTCGGCATTGGGATAGCCGTTGTAGGAAGCGTCGAATTCTGTTTCGCCTTTGTTGATACGTAGCAGGATGCCTTTGAAAAAAGCGTTATCTTCTTCGTGGAAACAAGCTAGGTAGAGATTGTCTGCTTCGTCGTACATTACGCAGTTTTGCATCAGTTCTCCGTAAGCGCTTCCTGCCATTTCGCATTCGATGGGAGAGAGCACATCTTTTTCTACTTCCATGGTAGAGGGGTTGATAATGGCTGTATGGAAGTTAGGCTCTTGCTGGTCTATATTCGTCAAACCGTCTGTCTCTTTCCAATAGTAGAAGTAGTACAATCTGTTGTCTGATTTGCGGTAGGTGAGGATACCGGAGCTTGTCAGTTTGAGCCAGTTGGTGGGGGCTGGTATGTTGAGTTCACCTTCAGCAAGGATAGTCAAGTCCTCTGCGTTCAGTTTCGTATAAAGAATCTTGTCCTTCTTACCATTGGTAGACATGATGACGAGTGTGTTGTCATCAATCCAGGCATGTGTGTAGGAACGTACCTTATAGCTGTTGGCCTTGAAAGGACGTTCTGCAATAACCTGAACTGCATTGTTCTTGATTTGATATTTTACGAAACGGTCGTTGGTTGCGGGTATTTGGTAGTAATATTTTCCTTTTGAGATAGTCTCCATGGAATAATCTCCCAGTTCCGAACCTTCTCTTTTCACAGTGATGACACCCTGCTCTGCGGCCAATGAGTTGACGCTATGGACAATAGTGGTATTCTTGCTACTCATCCCACCGTGTTTGTCTACGGTGACAAATAGGTCGAAGTGATAGTTATCCTCATTGACTTCCGGGTCCGGATTAGGATTAGGTTCCGGGTCATCATCGGAACACGCTGTGAATGACAGTGCCATCATGGCAGCCATAAAGGCAATCAGTGTAAATTTGAATTTTCTCATTTTGAATGAATTATTAAATGATTAGTTAATGAATAGTCTGAATTTAGCAAAAAAAGCACGTCCGGGCTTCTGCAGCTTGTAGTTGTCATAGGCTGTCTTGTCGAGGAAGTTGGTACACTCCAAAGCCAGATTATAGCGTCCGCGTCTCCATGAGTAAGTGATGTCGGCATTACAGATGTGCTGGGCGGGAATGCGTGCCTTGTTGTCATACGAGCCGTAAGCTTCCCAGGTCAAAAAGTACCAGTGCACCCACTGATAGGTACAACCCAGGCGCAGTCTGCTTTCGGGCAGGGCGATGTTGCGGAAGGTATAGTATGCTTCTACACTGCCAAAGAGCCAGGGACGGTTGGGCACACGGTTGTTGTAGGTGGCGGAGGGTTTTCCGTCGCCCTTGTACTTCTGCTGGTCGCGGGTGTCTTGGTAACTGACGTTGGTGGAGAGCTGCAGTCTGCCTTGCCAGTCGTAGCGTATTTCCCCTTCCACACCTTTCACGTGGACGGCAGGGACGTTGGTATATTGCATCGTGCCTTCTTTCTCGGCAATGCTGGTCTGAATGTAGTTGTTTACCTTGCGGAAAAATCCGCTCATCTCGTAATAGAATGTATGTCCATTGCCCGGGTGCCATGTGCCGAATAGAGAAGCATTGAAGTTGTTACTGTTTTCCGGTTTCAGTGCCACGTTGGCATAGATGGTGGTACCGTTTCCCAACAGCTCGCGGGCAATGGGTAGTCTCACACTATGTTCGTAGGATACTTTGATGGATAAAGGTTCTACGATGGTGTATCGAAGTCCAGCACCGTAGCCCAAGTAGTTCTTGGTGGTGGAACCTTGCACATCCTTCGAGCCGGTCACGCTGGATTGGTCGGTCTGCCGGATATTGGGATGGTTGATGTAGTCTTTTATGAAGAATACGTTTTCCATCTTGCCATCCAACAGAGACTGGTTGTAGGAGAGTCCCAGGATATGTTTGGTAACCACATCTTTTGACGGCTCGAAGCTGGTATCAAGGTCATCGAAGCGGTCGTTTCCGGTACGGCTCAAATGGTAGTTCAGATTAAAGCTGTGATGGGTATTCAGCTGATAGTCCAGGTTGGTGCGCATAATGGTGAGCGGACGCTTGTAGTGGCGCATGGATGGTTCTTTGCCCATAATCTCGTTGCGCTGGCTCACGATGTATCCTCCATCCCAATAGTACTTCCGATAGGCAGTGTCCACGGTCAAGGAATGGTCCCAGGTGTGGGAGAGGGAGGCATTCAGTTGCATGTTCTTCAGGATGAAGTTGTACTTCTGATAGCGGGCAGAGATGTTCCAGGAATCGGAATTCCTTTCTGCCATTCCGTATACTTTGTTTTGAACAGACCCCGTCTGCAGTTCCTTGTCTGTTTTTGAATAGGAGGCGGAAACAAAGAAAGCATCAGCCCAGGATTTGTTGACAAATCCGGCTTCCACCTGTGCCAGTAGAGAGAAGTAGCCGTCATGAAAACGCTTGGGATTGCCATATATGAAGTTGTCCCCGCTTTCGTCGCGCATCTGTACATTCTTCATTCTATAATCGTTTTTGGAGTAGTTGATGCCAACGGTGGGCCGGACTATTAGTCCGGTTTTCTTTTCTACGAACTGTGCATTCAAGTCTGCCTTGTGGGTATGGAAGGAGCCGATGCCGTAAGATACATCCAGATAATCCTTTTTTTCCTGCTTTGTAATGATATTGATGGCGCCGCCCAGTGCATCTGTTCCCAAGCTGGCAGGGACTACTCCTTTGTATATCTCAATCCGGTCTATGATGTTAATGGGTAAGTTGGCGAGGGAAACACCGCTTCCTTTGGTGTCCAGTGGCATTCCGTCCAAAAAGTAGCGGACTGAATTTCCAGACATTCCATTGATGGAGAGGTCGAAGTCCGAGCCAACTCCGCCTTCCTCTCTCACCTTAATGCCCGTTGTACGGTTCACCAGGTCGTTGAGGTTATTCAGTGAGTTTACTATCGGCTTGATGTCGAGTGCATTGACGGCAAAGGCTCCTTCCTTCACTTTCTGCGTTTGGGTCTTTCCGTAGACCTCGACAGAACTCAGTGTTACGGCACTTTCCTGCAATGTAAAGTTCTGTTTTTTATCCTGCCGGATGTCGAGGGATTGTTTCACGGTTTGGTAGCCCAGGAAGGAGACGACGAAGGTATGTTTACCCGGGGCGACTTGCAGTGAATACTTCCCCCGGTCATCCGTATAGGTGCCGGAGGTGGTGTTTTCCACAGCGATGGTGGCTTGGGCTATCGGTGTCCCGTGCTGGTCTATGACTTTTCCGGATAAGGTGACCTTATTCTGTGCCATACTACCTGCAGGAAGCAGGCAGATAAATGTAAATAGCAGTCCTGTGATGAATCTCATTTCAGTTCCTTATAAGCGTTCGTAACTTGCCCTCAAGGAAAAAAATGAACAAAGAGAAAGATTCCTTTATATGGATAAAGAATGCCTCGACTCAATGTTTTGTTGCTTTATTCCCCGAAAGCACTAAAACTATGTTGTCTTGGCAGGTCTTCTGACTTATCCCTCTTTGAATGCCTTCCCATCCGCCGGGCGGACAGTGGCTTGTAGAATATTCAAAGATTTTGGAAGGACTTACAGCAGCGGGTCTGTTCAGGATTTGCACCTGATTCCCTTTTTCATCACTCATCTCCAACAGAACCGGGAGAGGTGAAACCAAAACTGGGACAAAGATAACAAAAACTATTAGGTTTGCGAATACTCCTGATAATTTTTGTTATCTTTGTCCCAGTTTTGGTTCCGGATGCATGTTTCCATCATCTGGATTAAAAGGGAATCGGGTGTAAATCCCGGACAGTCCCGCTGCTGTGAAGCTCCGTTTATATCATGAAAAACACCCTTGCCACTGATATGCATTGAAATATCGGGAAGGCTTCAGGATTAGGAGTCAGTCAGAAGACCTGCCATTCATTAAAGGCTGCCTTTGCTCGTGGGTTAGGAAGACAGTACGAAGATATTAGTTGAACATTTAAACAAGAAATGGAATGCCTTTGTTAAAGGTATGTCCGCATTGTGGTGTGACTATATATATCCTTTATATATTAAAGAAAAAGTAAAATGATTAAGAAAGTATTGATTGCCAACAGAGGTGAGATTGCCTTGCGCGTCATGCGTTCGTGCCGGGAGATGGGACTGCTTACGGTTGCGGTCTTCTCCGAGGCCGACCGCACCTCTCATCATGTGGCATATGCCGATGAGGCTTATCCGATAGGACCGGCCGTGGCAAAAGAGAGTTATCTGAATATTGAAAAAGTGATTGCCACGGCAAAGCGATGCGGTGCCGATGCCATCCATCCGGGTTACGGCTTTTTGTCGGAGAACTCGGAGTTTGCACGCCGTTGCAAGGAGGAAGGGATTATCTTTATCGGTCCCGCCGCCGAGACGATGGAGGCGATGGGCGACAAGATAGCTGCCCGCAAGCGAATGATTGCGGCAGGCGTACCCGTGGTTCCCGGAACGGAACAACCTTTGCAGAGTGCCGAAGAAGCCGTGCGCATCTGCAACGAGATAGGTTATCCCGTGATGCTGAAGGCGTCTATGGGTGGCGGTGGTAAAGGTATGCGCCTTATCCATAACGAGAGCGAAGTGGTGGAAGCCTACAACACGGCACGCTCCGAGTCCATGTCCTCCTTTGGAGACGACACGGTCTATCTGGAAAAGTTCGTGGAAGAACCCCACCACATCGAGTTCCAGATATTGGGCGACAACCACGGCAACGTCATCCACCTCTTCGACCGCGAATGCTCCGTGTAGCGTCGCAATCAGAAGGTGGTAGAAGAAAGCCCGTCACCCTTCCTTACGCCGGAATTGCGCCGGGAGATGGGAGAGAAGGCGGTTGCCGCAGCCAAGGCAGTAAACTACTCCGGTGCAGGTACCATCGAGTTTCTGGTAGACAAGAACCGTCGGTTCTACTTCCTCGAAATGAATACGCGCTTGCAAGTAGAGCACCCCATCACGGAAGAAGTGGTAGGCGTGGACCTGGTGAAAGAGCAAATCCGCATTGCTAACGACGAGGTGCTGCACCTCAAGCAGGAGGAACTGTTCCAGCGCGGCCATGCTATAGAGTGCCGCATCTGTGCCGAAGATACGGAAAACAACTTCATGCCGTCTCCCGGTGTCATCAAGCAACTGACGGAGCCGAACGGAATCGGTGTGCGTATAGACAGCTATGTGTACGACGGCTATGAGATTCCCATCTACTACGACCCTATGATAGGTAAGCTCATCGTATGGGCAACCACCCGCCAGTATGCCATCGAGCGTATGCGCCGTGTGCTCTACGAGTACAAAATTACGGGCGTAAAGACCAACCTTGCCTATCTGAAGCGCATCATGCACGTGCCCGACTTTGTGAAGGGAGAGTACAACACCCTCTTTATCGAGAAGAACGCCCGCATGCTGGTACGCACCAACACTGCCAACGAAGAGTTGGAGAACATAGCCATGATAGCTGCCTATATGGACTATCTGGTTAATCTGGAGGAGAATGTTTCGGCACAGCTACCCGATGCCCGCCCCATCAGCCGTTGGAGGGAATTTGGCTTGCAGAAGGGAGTGCTCAGGATTTAAGGAATGGATAATTGATAATGGATAATTGATAATGGATAATTAATAATGGAAATACATATAGGAGACCGTATCGCAGACATTACCCTGGTGGGTAAGGAAGGGAATAAGGTACAACTTACCATTGACGGAAAGCCCTACGAAGTGGACATTGTGATGGCAGAGAACGGAAGTTGCTCCATCCTGCACAACGGAAACTCGTTCAACGCAGGCCTTGTGCGCGGCGAGGGCGGCAAGAGTTATGACATCAGCATGCTCCAGCGTTCCTTCCACGTAGACATTGTAGACACGCAAGCCAAGTATCTGCACATGAAGAAAGGAGCCGACGAGAAGCAGGGCGACAAGATTTTGGCTCCGATGCCGGGCAAGGTGGTAAGCATCCCCGTCAAGGTGGGCGACCGACTGGCTGCCGGCGACATTGCCGTGGTGCTGGAAGCCATGAAGATGCAGAGTAACTATAAGGTAAATGCCGACTGCATCGTCCGCAACATCCTCGTGAGCGAGGGCGAACCGGTAAATGCCAACCAAGTATTGATTGAATTGGAGTTGATAAAGGAGGAATAATCCCGAGTCGCATTCAGTCCGTATATTATAAATCACTAAATTGTAAATGCAAATATGAACAGAGAAGAAATATATCGCCAGTTTGAGGAACTGGACAAACGTGCCTCGCTGGGTGGGGGCGTAGACAAGATAGAGAAACAACACGCCTCCGGCCGCATGACTGCCCGCGAACGTATTGACATGCTGCTGGACAAAGGCTCGTTCAATGAGCTGGACAAGTTCGTGAACCACCGTTGCACCAACTTCGGCATGGAGAAGAAACAGATTGCCGGAGACGGCATGGTGTCCGGTTACGGAAAGATAGACGGCCGCCTTGTATTTGTCTATGCCTACGACTTCACGGCGCATGGCGGTTCGCTCAGCGAGACGAATGCCGCAAAGATTGTAAAGGTGCAGCAGCTTGCCCTGAAGAACGGTGCTCCCGTCATTGCCCTCAACGATTCGGGCGGCGCACGCATCCAGGAAGGTGTGAACAGCTTGGCAGGCTATGCCTCCATCTTCTATCAGAACACCATTGCGTCGGGTGTCATTCCGCAGATATCCGCCATTCTGGGTCCGTGTGCCGGTGGGGCATGCTACTCTCCGGCGCTCACCGACTTTATCTTCATGGTAAAGGAGCAGAGCCACATGTTCATCACCGGTCCGGACGTGGTAAAGACCGTGACCCACGAGGAGGTGGACAAGGAGGAACTGGGCGGTGCCTATACGCATAGCAGCAAGAGCGGCGTTACCCACTTCATGTGCAATACGGAGGAGGAGACACTGATGAGCATCCGCGAGCTGCTGAGCTTCCTGCCGTCCAACAATATGGAGGATGCTCCCTTCACTCCCTGCTCCGACGATATCCATCGCCGGGTAGAGGCGCTTCAGACCGTCATTCCTGAGGACCCGAACATGCCCTATGACATCAAGGATATTATAGAACCGGTGCTGGACAACCAGTACTTCTTCGAAGTGATGCCTCACTTTGCCAAGAACGTCGTTATCGGTTTCGGTCGTCTGAACGGGCGTTCGGTAGGTATCGTGGCAAACCAACCTGCCTATTTGGCGGGTGTGCTCGATATTGATGCCAGCGACAAGGCGGCACGTTTCATTCGTTTCTGCGACTGCTTTAACATCCCGCTGATAACCTTCGAAGATGTTCCCGGCTTCTTGCCCGGAACGATGCAGGAGCACAACGGCATCATCCGCCACGGCGCCAAGATTGTCTATGCCTATGCCGAGGCCACCGTGCCCAAGATAACGCTGATTACCCGCAAGGCATACGGCGGCGCCTACATCGTGATGTCCAGCAAACCGACGGGTGCCGACGTGAACCTGGCTTATCCGCAGGCGGAAATCGCCGTGATGGGTGCCGAGGGTGCGGTGAACATCCTCTACCGTAAGTCCTCTGCCGAAGAGAAGCAGGAGATTATCAAGGAGTACGAAAGCAAGTTCTCCAACCCTTACCGCGCTGCCGAGCGTGGCCTCATAGACGAGGTCATCATGCCGCGCGATACCCGCTACAAGCTAGTGCAGGCATTGGAGATGGCGCACAACAAGAATCAGAGCAATCCACCGAAAAAGCACGGCAACATGCCTTTATAATAGTAGTTATTTTTTATGTGTGAAATGCGTATCCCCGGAGAAGTGATTTCTGTGGGGATACACTTTTTAAATAGAGAATTAAGAATTAAACAATAAGGCTGAAAAGTAAAAACTAAAGATAGAAACTATGGAACTATTAAGAAACCTCTTTGAGGGTTATCCCAACCTTTGGGGCGGAGGAGTGGCACACTCTGTCCTAATTCTGTCCCTGGTCATCACCTTCGGTATCATGCTGGGCAAGTTGAAAGTGGCGGGTATCTCGCTGGGTGTCACCTGGATTTTGTTTGTGGGCATTGTCTTCGGACATTTCGACATGAACCTCGACGAACATCTGCTGCACTTCCTGAAGGAGTTCGGCTTGATACTGTTTGTCTATTCCATCGGTCTGCAAGTAGGACCGGGATTCTTCTCCGCTTTCAAGAAGGGTGGACTTACGCTGAACATGGTAGCAATGCTTTCCGTCTTCCTCAGCGTGGTTATCACCATTGTATTGCACTTTGCCACCGGAATTCCCATTACTACGATGGTGGGTATCTTGTCCGGAGCCGTGACCAATACCCCCGGTCTGGGTGCTGCCCAGCAGGCAAACAGTGACCTCAACGGGGTGGATGCTCCGGAAATCGCACTCGGATATGCCGTTGCCTATCCGCTGGGTGTGGTGGGCTGCATCCTGGCGCTGCTAGCCTTGAAGATTTTCATGCGGATTAACACCCAAAAAGAAGAGGAGGATGCCGAGCACGGGCTGGGTCATCTGCAGGAGCTGACCGTGCGTCCCATATCGGTAGAGATACGCAATGAGGCAATAGACGGCAAGCGGATCAGAGATGTGAAACCATTGTTGAACCGTGCGTTTGTCATCTCCCGCATCCGGCACACCGGCAGTCAGGAAACAGAACTGGCGAATGCCGATACGGTGCTGCACATGCAGGATGAAATTCTGTTCATTGCCAACCCGAAAGATGTGGAGGCCATTGTTGCCTTCTTCGGAAGAAAAATTTCGGTGGAGTGGGAACGGGAGGACAAGAACTTGATTTCACGCCGCATCCTCATCACCAAGCCGGAACTGAACGGCAAGTCTCTGTCTCAGCTCAAGATACGTAACAACTTCGGTGCCTGCATCACTCGTATCAACCGTTCGGGCGTGGACCTGGTGGCAACTCCCCACTTGCAGTTGCAGATGGGAGACCGTGTGACGATTGTAGGCAGTGAGCTTGCCGTGAGCCATGCGGAGAAGGTATTGGGAAACTCGCTGAAGCGTCTCAACCATCCAAACTTGATTCCTATCTTCCTGGGTATTGCCCTGGGATGTATCTTGGGCAGTCTGCCGTTCATGTTCCCCGGCATTCCCCAACCCGTGAAACTGGGACTGGCCGGTGGACCGTTGGTGGTTTCCATCCTCATCAGCCGTTTCGGGCCTCAATATAAGCTGATAACCTACACGACGATGAGTGCCAATCTGATGATACGCGAAATCGGTATCGCCTTGTTCCTGGCCTGCGTGGGGTTGGGTGCAGGAAAGGGATTCATCGATACCATTATCTACGAAGGCGGCTATGTGTGGATTGGCTATGGGGCCATCATCACGGTCGTTCCGTTGCTGGTGACAGGATTCATGGGGCGCTATTTCTGGAAGCTGAACTACTATACGCTGATAGGTGTGCTGTCCGGAGCTAACACCAATCCACCTGCATTGGCCTATTCCTCGGACTTGACATCCTGCGATGCCCCTGCGGTGGGATATGCCACGGTCTATCCGCTGGCTATGTTCCTGCGGGTGCTGACGGCTCAGTTGCTGATACTGGCACTGGCGTAGTTTCACCATAGATAATCTATGGTACATAGGTTGATTTGATAACAAGTAATGTAAAGAGAGCTAACAAGTAATGTTAGGCTGCTTTACATTACTTGTTATTTTTGTTTGTAGTATTCCTCCGCTTGTGCCAGTGTCTCCGGTTTGCCGATGTCGAACCAGCGGAATCCTTGCAGCGGATAGCCTTGTATGTGCACCTTTGTGCAGGCGGACAAGTAGAAAGGAATGATGGAGAACTTGCCGTCCCACTGCCCATCGTCCATCAGGCGGAAGAGGGAGGGGGAGATGACATGGATTCCTCCGAAGGCGAGTTCCCGGTACTTCGTTTCCCGGTAGTCGAAGCCTGCCGGTTTCACCTCTCCGGTGGACTTGTTTATCCAGCCGTGCAGGTGGTAGTCGTCGTCAAAAAGGAGATAGCGGGAAGTCTTGCGCTCGCTCACAAGCAGGGTAGACTCCGCATCGCTCTCCAGATGGTGGCGATAGAGACCTGCAAGGTCAATATCCGTCAGAATATCCGCGTTGTGCACCAGAAAAGGTTCTTGTCCGTCCAGAAAGGGGCGTGCCTTTTTGATGCCTCCTCCGGTGTCGAGCAGCATGCCGCGTTCGTCGCTGATGTGAATCTCCGTGCCGAAGTTGTCGTGGGCACGGAGGAAGTCGATAATCTGCTCCCCGAAGTGGTGGATATTGACCATTATCTCGTTGAATCCTGCTTCCTTCAACCGCAGTATCACCCGTTCCAGCATGGGCTTTCCTGCTACGGGAACGAGGGCCTTGGGCATGTGGTCCGTCAAGGGGCGCAACCGGGTGCCCAGGCCGGCGGCGAAAATCATGGCTTTCATATTGGCATATTCTCACATTAGCACATTAAACTTTGGCCTTAAACGTCTGTTCAATATTCTGTTCTCTATGTATCAGGTTCACTTGCACGCCGAACTTCTTGTGCAGATGTTCCGCCAGGTGTTGTGCCGAATATACGGAGCGGTGCTGTCCGCCGGTGCAGCCGAAGCAGACAGACAGATTGGTGAAGCCGCGTTCCATGTAGCGCTTCACGGAAGCGTCGACAAGGGCGTAGGCATGCTCCAGGAATACGGCTATCTCGCCGTCGTCTTCCAGGAAGCGGATAACGGGTTCGTCCAGTCCCGTGAAGGGTTTGTAACGCTCGTACTTGCCGGGGTTGTTCACAGCGCGGCAGTCAAAGACGAAACCTCCTCCGTTGCCCGTGGAATCTTCGGGGATACCTTTTTTGTAGGCAAAGCTGGTGACTTTCACCACGAGGCGACGCTTTTGCAGGTCGTCTGTAAACTGTTTCAGTTCGGTGAGCTCGCGCAGAATCCGGCAGAGGTAAGGATATTCGGGGTAAGGCTCCTGGAGCAGCTGGCGCAGGTTCTCGATGGCGAAGGGGACACTTTGTATGAAGTGGGGCTTCTTCTCGAAGTAACCGCGGAAACCGTAGGCACCCAGCACCTGCATGGTGCGGAACAATACGAAGTGGCGAAGCTGGGCATAGAAATAAGCCTCGTCCACGGGCTGGTACTTGCGCAGGGCGTCGATGTATTCCTTCAGCAACTCTTTGCGCAGGCTGTCGGGATAGTTTGCTTTGGCTTGCCACAAGAAGGAGGCAACGTCGTAGTAGACCGGACCTTTGCGTCCGCCCTGGAAGTCGATGAGCCACGGCTCGTCGTCCTTTATCATGACGTTACGGCTCTGGAAGTCGCGGTACATGAAGGTGGCGGAGCTGCTACGGAGCAACACGTCTGCCATCTTCTGGAAGTCGTCTTCCAGCCGGTCTTCCTGAAAGTCCATCCCCGTAGCCTTGAGGAAGCAGTATTTAAAGTAGTTCAGGTCCCACAGAATGCTGCGGCTGTTGAACTCTGCCTGCGGGTAGCAGTAGGAGAAGTCCATGCCGTCGGCTCCGGCAAACTGCACGGCGGGCAGCAGACGGATGGTCTTGCGCAGTAACTGCTTCTCATCCTCGCCGAATACGCTGGTCTTGCGGCCTTTCTCGATGGCATTGAATAGGAGCGAGTCGCCCAGGTCTTCTTGCAGATAATAGATATCATCTTCGGAGCGGATGAACACTTGCGGTACGGGCAGTCCTTTCTGGCGGAAATGTTCTGCCATGTAGAGGAAGGCGCGGTTCTCCTCCACAGACTCTCCGCTGACGCCGATAAGTGTAGGACTTCCGATGAGGCGGAAGTAACGGCGGTTGGAGCCGGAGGAGGGGAGTTCGTCAATCTGTTCCGGTTCGTGTCCGGTATGTGCGATGTAGAGTTTCTTAAGTTCTTCGGTTATCATGGTGGTATGTTTTATTTTCGCAGCTAAGATAAAACTTTTGTCGGAGATATGCTTACCTTTGCAGGAGGAAAATATTTAATTTGATAGCTTCATAATGGATTCCATTCCTCAGTTTCTCATAGCCGCCCCTACATCGGGCAGTGGAAAGACCACCGTCAGTCGTGGACTGATGGCATTGTTTATGAAGAAAGGTCTGAAGGTGCAGCCTTTCAAGTGCGGTCCCGATTATATAGATACTAAGTATCACGAGGCGGTATGCGGCCGTCCTTCCGTCAATCTGGATACTTTCATGGCATCTCAGGAGCACGTAAGCAGTCTGTATGCACGCTATTCGGCGGATGCGGATGTTGCCGTGGTCGAGGGGATGATGGGGATGTACGACGGGTACGACCGCGACCGGGGCTCGTCGGCAGAAGTGGCTCGGCTCTTGGGTATTCCTGTGGTGCTGGTGGCCGATGCCAAGTCGGCTGCCTATTCCATGGCTCCTTTGTTGTCGGGGTTCATCAATTTCCGTCCGGATATACGTATTGCGGGGGTTATCTTCAATCGTGTCGGCTCGCCCCGCCACTACCGGATGCTGCAGGAGGTCTGTGAAGACTTGAACGTGACTTGTCTGGGCTATCTGCCCAAGCAGAAGGAACTGGAGCAGGAGTCGCGCCATCTGGGGCTGGATTTCAGCCGTTCTAAGGAGACGGAGGGACTGGATATGCTGGCAGGCTTGCTGGAGGAACATGTGGACTGGGAACTGCTGCTCTCGACAACCGGGCTTCCATTGCCTGCGGCGGCAGTGAAGGAGAAGCCGGTACTATCAGAGCCGGGGAAGCTGCATGTCTCGGTAGCGCGCAACGAAGAGTCCTTTTCCTTCCTCTATGCGGAGCATCTGGATATTCTGCGCCGTATGGGCACGGTCACTTTCTTCAATCCGGAGCATGACCGGCCTATTCCGCAAGAGACGGATTTGCTCTATCTGCCCGGCGGCTATCCCGAGAACCGTCTGGAGGAACTTGCCGGGGCAAGGCTTGCCAGGGAGTCTATCCGCAGCTATATAGAGGCCGGTGGCAGGACGCTGGCAGAATGCGGGGGGATGATATATCTTTCGCAGTCCGTTCTTTCTGATGGGGATACGGACGGGGGAAGCGCCGGGAGCTGTGTAGGCAATATTGGAAATGAGATGGTAGGAGTATTGCCTTTCAGCATTACGAACGAGCGTAAACGCAGGAAATTGACATTGGGATACCGCCGGTTCGACTATAACGGATGGCGGCTTAAAGGACACGAATTCCATTATACGCAGTTTGCCGTGCCCGAAACCGATGGAAAAGAAGGTGGTGCGTGCAGTCTTCCTCTTTCGATAGCGCAGGTCTACAATGCCAAAGGAGGGAAGGTAACCACTCCCGTCTTTCGCTATAAGAACCTGATAGCCAGTTATACGCATCTGTATTGGGGCGAGGTGGATGTGATGGCTTTGTTCGGTGAACTCTAATCTTGCAGAACCTCCTTTGAACCGGTTTGTTTTAGTGAACAAATTTATTTATCCTTATATATTCTTTATAATTTTCTTATATAATTTACTTTGTACTCATAAATTTTTCCCATCAACGTGGCCTTTTTAGGATATGCGTAGGGTGCGGATTTGAAAATCAGATTTATTATGAGTAAAAAAGAAAAGAATGTAGAAATGGGGAGCCCCATGAAGATGCCGGATTTGGCATCTTATATGCAGACGGTGATTGAGCAGTTGGAAGCGGATAAGAAGCGCTCGGCGGCACATACCTATACGTATGCGTTGAAATCTATCGCGGAGTTTTACGGTGGGGCAGGAATGCCGATGCCGGTGGATGAGGTCTTTACGCCAGGCAGGTTGAAGGAGTATGAAGAATGGATGAGACGGGAAGGAATGAGGAAGCGGAAAAGAGAGCCTAAAGGGTTGAGCTTGAATACCATTTCCACCTATATGCGGAACTTGAAGGCGGTATATCACCGGATGGTCGGCGAAAAGGTGCTGCCCTATAACCCGAAATTGTTTGATGACGTGTACACAAAAGTGGAATCACAGACTAAACGGGCGTTGGAACTGGAACAGATGAATACGTTGCTGTGTACAGACTTAAGAAAATTGCCTTCGGATCTGCGGTGTGTGCTGGCTTATTTTTTATTGATGTTCCTATTCCGAGGAATGCCGTTCATTGACCTCGCTTATTTGCGTAAACAAGATGTGAAAGGGAACCGCATTGTATATAGCCGCCACAAAACAGGACGGCAGATGACGGTGCGTATTCCCAAAGAAGCGATGGAACTGATGAAAGAGTTTAAAAGCAAGAATCCGGATTCCATCTATCTCTTTCCGATTCTACACAGACAAGAGAGCAAGAAGAAACGGGCCGGGAAGGTGAAAAAGGATAAAGAACTGTATATGGATTATCTTCGGGCTCTTCGTGGCTTCAATCTGAAACTGGAAAAAATAGCGTCTCTGTTGCTGCCAGGTGTGAAGCTCAGCTCATATGTGGCCCGCCATACATGGGCTACGTTGGCTTTTCATGCAGGAATGAGTATCGGCATCATCAGCAAGGCATTGGGCCATTTCTCTATCAAGGTGACGGAAACATACCTGAAACCTTTTGAGAATGAAAAGGTGGATGTGGCCAATGAAGAACTGATAATCTCGGTCGCAGGATACAATGAAAAGAAAGTTGCATGAAAAATGCCGTCTGACAATGGCTCTGGTAAGGGAAGTGTTACTTGGTAAATATTCTTAACCATCTTAAAAATATACACTTAAATATTTTATAATCAATATGTTATAAGAAAGGTAATTTTAATGGAGAAACAAATAAGGAACAAAAATAGGAATTAAAGTGATTTCTCATTTTTCTATTTGCACTCTGTTTCTTTCTTTTCGTTTGTTTGCTTTCAGAGTGCATTCCGAGCAATTTTATCTGCTCTCATCATTCGAAGAATTTGCTCCTAACTTTAACTAACAAATTATTTGCAGTTCATAAAGAGAATACAAATTATTATCTCTTGAAGTTGTATTGCTTGTAGCAAAGATAATCTTTTTTGTACAGGCAGCCAAAAATGCCTGCCTATATTTAGTTTAATTTAGTTTAGCATATATAAGGCTAACAAACTAAACCAAACTGGATTTTCATGTTACTTTTTGTGATTTTCCCATTCTACCCATACAGCCAAAAGAGAAGATAAGCTCTTGCCTCTTTTCTCTTTTCGCTGCGATACTCTTTTACTTCATAGCCACCTTTTACACACATCCGTACCGAGCAAACTCCCACATGCTCGCATATCAACTTTCGGTCTGCCCGATGGGAATTATGTCGCAAAGGTATTTGCCATGTCTTTATTGTATGCAAGGTTGTAACCTGAAGGTTCACTACAAAATCTCCACGCTCCGCTTCGCAGAGGTAGTATTTTGTAGTGAAACCCTGCATACATAGCCATGCCACCTGTTGAAGCGACATAATTTCAATCAAGCCCGAAAGTAAGTGAAATGCTACAGGAGGGAAAGTAACAAACTTAAAACTTGGTATTTATGGCAAATTATGCAACCAACATTTTCCACGCAAGAACGGAAAATAAAACAGACCTCGACAAAATAGAGGCTTTCTTGGATGACACTTTCAGCGAATTTACCAATCGATATGGTGATAGTGTAGATGCAGAATTTTCCTCTCGTTGGGTGTATCCAGAAGAAGAAATCAAAAAATTGGTAGAATCGTTGGAGGACAAAGATAAAGTCTATATCAAGATTCTAACCTATGAATTTGAAGACGAGTACGTGAGCTTTAGAATATTCTCTCAGGGAGAATGGAAGGTCAAATTAGTAACTGAATGAGTAGAAGAAGATAAAGTAAAATTATGGTCTATCCTACACTTTGCTTATTCTATAAGAGACACACGGATGGAACGATTGTCGGTGATTTCGACAACAAAATCACTGTTCGTTTCATCTGTGGCAAAGAGAGAGTATTAAATACTGTGATGAAGTAATTTTTACAATTTTACAACATAGAAACCATGACACAGATAGCAATGAAATTCGTCCAATGGGATGTGCCCGAATTGGAAAAACTGAAAGATAGCAAGGTTTACAAATTACGGGAACGTCTTGATAATGGCGACAAGTTGAGTCGGGAAGAAAAGAACTGGCTCACCCGCAATGTGAAAGAGTGCTGCCATTTCAAAAGAGGTATCGCTTTAATGGGCTACCGTTTTGACTTCTCCGATGTTCTCAAACGGTATTTCGTGAAACAACACGGACATATTGCCGAATATTATGCCATTGACAAAACCGCACTACGTTCTGTCCTATATGGTCGAATTGAAGATATAATCGAAGTACAATAAAAATCAAAAGAAGCATGAAAGTAACAATTGAACACAGCTTTTGCCCCTATTGTGACGAGGTAACTGAACTTTATTTCCGAATCATTAACACGATTCTTTTTTCTGGCAATGAGGCGGAATTGCGTGAAAGCATGAGACAGTTGGAGAAAAAAACTCCACTTGATGAATATTTCACATACGGTTACGGTGCACGACACCTTTGGGTTTGCCAGCGACGTCCCAGCGACAAAACCAAAATATTCGAGCATCGTATTATGATGGTTGAATTTCAATGACACCTTGGACAAATATCATCGACTGGCTGGAATGGAATCACCCATTTCAGCCTTACTTCCATTTTCCTTTTATAACTTTTTCTTTTGGCTGCGCCACTCCCTTTTGTAGAAACCAGCCATTCGCACAAAGCGAATTGGAAACCACTTTGTGAAAAGTCTGGTTCTTCCTGCCGTTTTTCCTTCCAGTTCCATTTTTTTCGATGCGGATATCACTATCCTCCAAGGATGGGCTACCTACGCTTCTGTCCACTCTTGGCTGACACATTCCTTATGCAGTGGCCTTTTTTCTGATTGGATGGTATTCTGTTTGTTACAGTCTCAATTCAAGCCAGGCATGTCTCGCTTTGGCTTTGCTATTCTTCACTGACTTTCGGACGGATGTCTCGCCTTTGTGCCGACATTTGGATTTGCTCTTTTTCCTTATCATTACCGGTTTACTTGTTTCCCATTTTCCATAATCGCTTTTTATCGAAGCAATCATCATTTTTCCTCTGCAAAGATAGTATGCCGACGGGAACGACATGGTTGTCTTGACCAATGGCGTAGCCGCTTCAATCTTCCTTTATCGAGCCTTCGATTTTACCTGTGGCTAAAAATAAAGCGTATTGACGCGCTATCCTTGGTGCATCCCTTAAACGACATCTACTTTTTAGGCAGTGTAAAAATTGATTTAATAACTTCTAAAAGCAATTCAACATGAAAAAGATTGAAAACAATTTCACAGTAACCGGATTCTTAGGTAAAGACGCTGAAATCCGAGAGTTCACCAACAGCAGTGTCGCACGTTTCCCATTGGCTGTAAGCCGTCAGGAAAGGAATGCCGAGGAAACCAACCGCATTTCAGCCTTTATGAATATTGAGGCTTGGCGTAAAAACGAGAATACTGGGTCATTCGACCAACTGACCAAAGGTACGATGCTCACCATTGAAGGCTACTTTAAGCCTGAAGAGTGGACCGACAAGGTCGGTGTGAAGCACAATCGTGTTGTTATGGTGGCTGTCAAGTTTTATCCTCCTATCGAAAAGGAGGATGTTCCTGAAAAGCCGGTAAAGCCCGTGAAAAAAGGCAAAAAATAATTCTTGCCTTATCATGAACAAAGCGATCTTTTGGTCGCTTTTGTTTTGCTCATGACCGGATTAATACGCATCATACTTTTATAAGTGACTGTTGCGATGCCAAGCTCCAAATGAAATCTTCACCCGGTAATACTGTTATACTTAGCTCCACTTGATGAACAGGCAGATTACGATTTTCAATAGAAAAAAGAAGACTCTCTCAATTCCATACCTCTGAGCAGCTTTCCAGTCCCTCTTATAACCATATTTCTTCCCAAAAGTGAGGTTACGTCCGCCGTCCATTAATTTTACAGTGCGAAGTTAAGTCGGACGTGAACCTGCAAGGCGCGTTTCATTTGCAGTCAATGCCGTTCAAATGAAATCCTTCGGATTCCGCTTCCTCCTTGCATTGTTCCCTTCTTCCGCCTTGTGATTTGCACGTAAAATCAAATCCCACCGGACGAGGTAAAAGCCTCTGAAGGGAAGGGAAAATAAAAAATTAGAATGTATGAAACAAATAATTTGGTCAAGTGATGCTCTATTGGATGAAACAGCAAGAGAGTATTATCAAAATTTCAAGCGAGAAGAACTGGACGATGATGCCTACAAGGTCAGCGATGAAGAGTGGTCGGACGAAGTGTATAATGAATTGGGGGATGAGCGGCAGAACCTAAACAAGGATGTCAATGGAGTCATTATTGCATTTGGAGATTTAGGATTGTGGAACGGACGCAAACAAGGCTATCAAATTTTGGGTGACAACATTGCCGGGATATTACAATCTACACAGTATGATGCAGAGTGGTACGGTGACGGCTACGATATACGAGGCCGTATGTCGCACCATGATGGCACGAATTATGTTTTGTACCGTGTCGCTGAAAATCGTGACGACGCAGAACGGATTGCCGCAAAAATCTACAACTATGAAATTGACGAGAATGGTTTTCGCCAAGTTACACGTTCCCTCCACCCCTATGTGGCCGCAGTGTATGGCTGGAAAACTCTACAGGACAACCTCGTTCAGGTAAAATAGCCTGTAACCTGTACTTAAACAAATGCCGTAACGCTTTCTCAAGAGGCTGTTACGGCACTTGTGTTTTATGCCGTATATATTCTGCATAAAATATGGTGGGAAACTATTCCTTTTTACACATTTATGAATGTTCCCGCCCAACTGTTGTAGGTGGCCGCTTGTGCCAGTTTCCTTTTTTAGACTCCGGCCCTCCTTTATAGCCCCATCCAGCTACCCCCTATATTTCTATCCCGCAAGCCTGGTTATTTCCCTGCAAAATTCGATTGCCGGCTGTCCGTCCTGTCAAGGACCGCTGACACTTGCTGCTGTAAAATCTTCCTCTCCGAAATATCGAAGAGTGTATTTTCCGCATCCTCCTTGCCCGTTCTGGCCGCCAATCCCGTGGGCAGAAAAATAATCAACCTTTCGGTACAGGAAGTATCGAAGGGAAATAAATAAAATATTAATCTTAAAATTTGAGGCATTATGACATTCAGAGAATTTATGTTAGAGAACGGTTATGAATTGCAAACAACCTTTTGGAATGATTTTTCCATTGCTGACCGATTTGGTCTTTCGGCGATACAGGACACTTTCAACCGTGCTTTTGAGGAGTGGAAAGAGAACTACAAGTATCTCACGGAACTGGTTTTAGTGCTTAACCATAAGATATGGCAGTATTATGAAACAAGGCCGGAAATTGCGACATTGTATAATACCCTTTGGGCACAAGCCAGTCAATATGCAATGGAGTATCTGAAAGATGACGAGCTAAGCTATTATTATGATGTAACGGATTAAATGTCCCAGCTCCTCCCACAGGAACAAAAGAAAGCCGGCTTTTGTCGGCTGCTCTTTGTGGTCATTCCCTTTTTTATCACTCCGTTTTACCCTTGTATAAAACGAAATTATTTCGTTTCAGGCTGCTACCAGTCAGGACTTGTTTTTTCCTGTGCAAAGGTATTGCCACGGAAAAACATTCAAGTACCGCTACGCTATTTGAACACAATTTTTCAGTAGCTTTCCCGATTTTCAATCGCTCAAATGTCGTATACGCTCCATACCGCAACTGTAAAAATTCTGTCCAAATTCCTTGCCTGCTTTTCCTTAAAGGCAATCTTGAATGCACGTAAAAATCAAATCCCGACTGGAGAAGCCTAAAGGCTTCCGAAAAAAGGGAAAAAAAGAACATGATGTTTAATAGCTAAATTTTAAAAGTATGGAAATTCAATTTGTGATTGTTCGTTCAGAAAATGCAGAGTATTTGTGTCACAATGTAAATGGAACGTATGTGGATGTCAGCGACCCATCAACAGAATTTGTTTCTGGAGAGGATGATTTTCGCTTGGTAGAGCCGGACAGCTCCCTAACGCGGAAAGAATACGAGTTTCGTGGAGAACGCTTTTATCTCATGCCTCAATTTTATGGCAATGGCTGGTTAGCACTTACTTTGCAAAGTGTGGAAGATGAAACAGAGTATATCGTGCTATCCGTCAATTTGGAGAGCATGGATGCACTCGATTTGCCAGACCGTACATTTATTGATGTGAATCATTATCCGGATGCAATGGAGTTTCTGGAGACAAATAATTTAGCGACCTATTCAGGTTACAAGCGTAGAAGCGGATTTGTGGAATATCCAATGGCGGTATTGAATCTTCCTTTGCTTTATCAGCACGCCCCGCAGATTTTCCAAGAGGCGAATATCGAATGTTTTTAAATGGTTTTCTGAAAGTATGGTACTGATGACTACCAAAGAGATACCGTATCGGTTAAATCCTATCGGTATGGTATCTTCTTTTGCCCGAAGACAGGTGGCATCCCCCTTTTTTACAGATTGCTCCGTGCCCACTTTTTTAATTTCCTTGTTTCCCTTTTATAGCAGCGTAACTGCCTGCTTCTCTTTTACAGCCCTTATGTAATGAATGTTGATGTTTCCTGTCGTTATCCAGACTTTCGCCCGGTCTTGTTTTCGTGTGCAAAATTACGGCGAACGAACGCTATCCAAGTATCGCTACGCTATCCGAAATGAAATTTGACGTAATCTTCCTAAATCATAGATTTCGGTATTCATAAAATTTCATTTCCGATTCCTTGCACTGCGTTCCTGCTTCGTCGTTTGGGACGCACATGAAAAACAACCCTTCCGGCAAAGTCGAAAGACTTGAAAAAAGGGAAAATAAAAAACTTAATTAAAAACGAAAACGAGTATGACAATAGAAGAAGTATTACAGCACGATTTAAAATTCAGGTATATGTTATTGGGTCGTTTGCAAGCCGACTGTGAATATTATCTTGGCTTTGGAAACAAAAGTTCTCGTCGTTTGTGGGCTGGTTCTGAAAAGGCACAAATTGAATACATGACGAAAATTCACGACAGCTTCCGAGAAAACGAAAAACCCGAATGGCTGACAATGGAGCAAATCAAAGAATACAGCAATGCTATGGAAGTAACACAAGAATAATTCAAAAAAAATACCGTAATAACCTTTAACGGAGGTGTTGCGGTATTACAGTATTACAAATAAGGGTCGGAGTTTGAGAACATACCCTCTTATAATTGAGAGGGTAATAATAGTCCCTCTTTTATAATTATATCATTCTATTCCTTTTTTATATTTCTGCAAAAGGAATAGCATTCTTCTTTTATATTAATTATTTTTCATTTTATCTCCCATCTATTCTTCATCCTATCACCGGTTTGGTTTTATCAAATGCAAAGGTCGGCTATCGCGCTTGATCCTGCTACTTGAAGTGTATTTCTTACAAAATTCTTCCTTCCTGCGCAAGAGTAATTTGGCAAGAAAAGTTGCCGTATGAAGCTGTATCGACATCCGTTTACCGCATCCATAAATCCCAAAACGGTTCAATCAGTAAAGAACCGACAATAGGAAAAAAAGTTAATAATAACCAATTCTTTAAACATTAAAATCATGCCTAATTATGTAACAAACCGTTTAGAAATAAACGCAGACAGAGAAACAGTACAAAATGTGATGGATTTCTTAAAAGGAAAAACTGATGAAGACAGTACGCCTTGCTATATTGACTTCAACAACATTATCCCTATGCCAAAGGACTTACTGATAGAAGCGTCCACTTCTGGGGAATTTGGTATGCAGTATATCATAGCACAGCAACGTAAACCGTTCAATTCACAGGACGACCTGAAAGTCATTCAATGGATGGAAATTCAGGAGGAAAAAGTCAGGGAAGAAGCATTACAACTTGGAATGACATATCTGAAAAACTGGGGAAAATACGGTTATCCTACTTGGTATGAATGGTCTATCGCTAACTGGGGTACAAAATGGAATGCCTTTAATCAGAATTTTGAAGAACCGAACGTGCTTTGGTTTGATACGGCTTGGGAAGGTGTGCCGCTGCTTATCCAAACACTCTCCGAAATATTTCCGGACGTCGAGTTTCAATATGCCTATGCGGATGAAGACCTTGGTTCCAACGTGGGCAAAGGGACTATCCGAAATGGAGAAACCGACATGACATTCCCCGATAACGGAAGTAACGATGCCTTTGAAATTGTCTTTTTCGTAAAACCGGGATTAGAGGAATACTTGGAACTGACAAACGAGGGGTATAGGTGGAAAGCCTAAACATCTCCGGACAGACAATATCCGACATGTATTCAGGGTATATCTCAACCGATATATCCTGGACTCCTGTTGCCGGAAGCTCCGTTTATATTTATTCCATTCCACTTCCTTTTTACAATTTCACGCCTCTTGAACCAGTCTTTTTTGACCGTATTTACCCATCCCTTGGCTGGCCTACTTATCATCTTTGAAGCTGCTTTTACTGAAACCGCCAAACACGCCCTTCAAGAGCTTGCCGACAACCCAGAATACCAGCAATACAATTATAATATCTCCCATAAGTCTTACTTTTATAGTTTTAACAATAATAAAAATACAAAATAATAACCGAAAAACAAATATACGATCCTGATTATCTGAAAATTCTATCAGGAGTCACCTTCATTTGTTCCGTCCTCTTTCGGGTTCTGTTTGACACGCGGACCGCTGGTTTGGCCACGATCAAGTTTTACGCCATATTTATTGAGTATGCGCCAAATAGAACTTTTGCTGCTAAAACCGCTTGCAGCCCAAATGTCATCGAAAGAATGCCCGTTGATATACATATCCACGATTGTCTTATCTCGTTCAGCTTTAGGTAATACCTTCGGCACAGCCGGGGCTTTGATATTCTGGCGTAACTTCTCGACATGAGCGGAATATTTTCGTAGTGCGGCAATTTCTTCCGGAAATGCCCCTATTATCCACAACACATCGGCTGCTGTCGTACCGGGGAATAATTCACCGCGAGTATCAACTCTGTCATGAATGGATATGACACGTACAATTTTGATACGGCATAGTTCGATGAACGCGGCCAGTTCTCTTAAACCGCGTGCAGCATTGCTGAATTTGGATATGACTATTTCATCGCCCCTTTGAAGATTCGCCATAAGCTGTTTCCACATAGGTCTCAATGTTTCATGTTCAACTGTTTCCTCTACGATTTGTACACAACCATATCGCTGCATCCATTCTCTCTCAGCATCAAAACTGTCATTATTTTCCTTGAATATATAGCCAACTTTTGCCATTTTAATATACACTGTTTTGATAACAAGTGCAAATATAGCACTTTCATTTTAATCTAAAATCATATCGTGGCAAAAATCTCGCTGAATCCTTTTTTTAGCTTTTTTTCTTGCACTTGTTTTCATTGATAATCATATTATTAATATGATACCAAAAATTATACTAAATGCGATATAAAAGGGCTTTTACAATAAAAATAATATATAGATTTGCATCGTTAAATATGAATTGTTAAATATGAAAATTTTAAAATCATACTACAAGACTCCATCATTTTTGACTGGAAGATGTATCGTTTCATTGGCCATATTGGGCCTGATATCATGCAGCGATAGAAATGGCAAATCATTGTCTGAAGCTACGAACGATCCTGCCGGAATATACAGGGAGTACTTGTACAATATACGACGTCAGAAAGATTCCTCATTTCAAGTATTGACCAAGCATATCCTACAATGGCAAACAGTAAAAGACTCTGTTTTTAGGTATCTCCGGAATGATACGCTCAGCCACCCCCATTCCAATCAGCGTGAAGAGTGTATCAGACTGCATGATTCTATCCGCACTGAGTTCTCACGCTTAGCCCTCTCAAAGACGCGTACTTATCAGGAACTTTTGGCTCTCAAAGGAGAGTTCTCACCTTATAACAATGATGAGGAACTGCATCATGCCGCTGGAGAAATCCGCCCGTTTTTCAACTCACTGGATAATCTTCCGCTTCATAAGGGTAACAAAGAGGAAATCCTTGCGGCTTACCGTATGTTACTGACCCGAACTATCCGTAACGGCATACATAGCCGCAATGAACTGATTACTTATATCACTAAAGAAGATGCTATATTCCGTGCGTTCCTCTCTCACTTGCACGATTTCGAAGGTGAGAGTATGGCTGACATCACACGTGGTACTGAACAGTGTTGTTCGCAGATATTCTTTGCCGCTGAGAGAAAGGAGATTACCTATCGGGAGGCTATGCTTTATTTGACAATGCGCACCAATCGTCGCCAAATACAAAATATGCAGATTTGTATAGAAGATGTTCGGAACAAAAAAATCAAGACTTCTTCGCAAGCACATGCTTATATATGGATGCTTATCCACCCTTATACTTCACTGGACGGATTCTCTATGACATTGCTTTCCGATAAAGAACGGAAACAACTTGACAGGATGGCGGCACAGACACCTGTGGCGTTCAAAACCTTGAGCCGAATCCTGCAATCGGAAAGTGGTCAACTGACTGAACTGCCAGGAATGCTTATGGATATTTTCATACAGACGCTCTAACAATATAAAAAATGAATATGTTACGACATTTTTTCAATGACTTTATGACATTTGTCCCTCTGCAACTACCGCAACTACTCGATGTGACGATAATGGAGGAAGCACAATTCTACGGTGACTACGCCCTACTGACCTTCCCGCTACGCGACCCTTACGATTTGGAGGAAGTGATGGATCTGTTTGAGGACGATATGGAGCTTATAACTCTCTACCACCACATCCCCACGCACGCTGACAAATTCGGGCATAGCACCTGTGCATACTCCAACCCGGCATTTGGACAGATGTTCAAGATGAATTGCAAGACAGATGCAGACGGTAAGGTAAATAGCATTCTTGTCACCATCTATGATTCTCTTGAGCAGATGTACGGCGAGCTGTGCCTTGATTTGGATCTTCATTCCAAAAGTGGCACATTCAAGTATAAGAAGAACAAAGACGATCTCTTGATGGATTTCCTTTAATGGTCATGTTATGCGGGACACACTATACCGACAAATGGTTTATTGGATTAGGGAATACCGGACATGGATAGAGGTTGTTGATGACAATTTCTATAAGGAGTATGCTTTGTCAAGAAACGGATATATCAATTACATTGTTTCCCGCACGTTGGTACTGCGGGCTTGCAAAGACAAAGGCTCATACGCCAAAGGCATGACATGGACAATTCCGGAACATAAACTGGATAAGGCATTGGCAGCCTACCGTAAGCAGGAGCATACGTTCAAGCAACGTATTAAGAAAGCAGCGATATACCTTTCACCGAGGGACGCCGAAGTTATCATCCTATTGGCCACCCACAATATTGTCCAATTAGAGTTGATGATATCCCCCATTCAAATACGCGAGAAACCCTATTATTTATGATTTGGAATATACTACAACTTATCTTCTGTATAACGCTTTTCGTATTGCCATTAGCATTGTACAAAAGCCACCGTTCTTTTATGGTAAGGTTCTACGATGCTATGATACACAGTGTAAAGGCTCGTAAACTATATGTACAGGTCGTATTGATTCTGCTATTGCTCTTCCACTATGTTTACATCAGCGGACATGTTGGCGAGTTCGGTGTTTTTCTTTCAACTGCTATCTGTGCCACTATATATTCATTTAGGAGAGCGGACAGATTGTTAAGAGGTTTATGTGACCGACCATGTATGTTTGTCATACTCTCATTGGTGGCTTTGGCCATCAGTTTTGTTCCACACTTGTACACAACGGCGGTAACTGCCGCCTATCTTCTTTTGGCTGCCCTGTTCTATCCCTCTGTTCGGGTTATGACCGAATTTCAGGACATAGGCATAATCTCTGAATGGATGAAATTCCCCAGACTATTAGCCGAAAGTTATTATGACCATCATCACGCGATATTGCCGCAAGATGCGGATAGCGGCAACACTGATATATCCGCACAGTAGTAATAATTAAAAAATGAAATGAAAATGAAAACCAAGCAGAAAATAGCTGTCCCTATATTGGCAGACAGAGAAGTATTTGACTACCTCAAGGAGAAAGTCGGTGAACGAAAAACAAAGACAGAAGCCTTCTGTGATTTATTGGATAAATCTTTGGCAGGTTTTGTTTCCCCTTTTTTTAAGGAACAAAGGCTACGAACTTCAACCCAACCAGTGCCACGTGACTGTTTCTGACCTTTCATCGGAATGGCATTGGCATAGGGCTACTGTCCGTTCTTTTTTGGATGTAATGGAAGAGTTCGGCTTGTTGAATCGCATCCGGCTTTCCAAAAGCGTCATCATTACCATGACTGTGCAAACCAGCCAATCCACGGAGTCTTGCAATGGACAGAAGAAGTTGAACCTTGCAGAACAGCTACGTGAGGCATTGTCCGATTGGATAATCGGCAAAGTGTCCCTTGACGAGATCGGAATCAAGTGTGAGCAACTTGTTCGTCGGGCAATGGATGAAGCTGGCATATGCGATAGCTGCCCATCTCCGGACAGTATCATTCGCATCAATCCGGCAGCGGATGATGATGAACGAGCTGTCAAGATTCGTATGGTAGCTTTGGAGTGCATTACATTTGCCGCTATACAACGGGCACTGCGTAAGTCGAGATTCGATGACAGTACAGAGTTTATGGACTACTTCCGATTGGAATTGTATGGGGACTGGACAGGACTTATTGCAACTTCGAAAGGTATTGCCGGGCTTATTCTTGATGTAGATAGGGATGAAAATTCCGATTATGATGAAGATGACAGGGAGTTCCTTAAAACGCTTTTTAAGCCTTTTCTGGCATTTGCGGCAAAGGCACAGGAGGCAACGTATCAGATTGGAGGTTGAAAACAGAATGTATAACCGCAACAATCCACTTTTGTATCCAGTGAAGCCCCCCTGCCAGTTATAGAAGGCATCCGGGCTTGCCCGCCTGCCACGAACAAAGGGAAGGGGGAGCCTAATACCCCACCTGCCTGACGTTGGTGGGAAGGGTGTCCGAACAAGCAGCAAGCTGGGACACGGTAGATTGTCCGAAACAATATGAAAAACGTATGGCAAATCAAAAACAGGTACTCGACGTGCAGGTGTCGAAAGGGATTACCACCGCCCAAAGTAATGAACATCTGCGTGACCGTAGTGAAAAGGCAGAGAAGTACGCTATGAGTAAGGGAAATTATGATCCTACGCGTAAACGGCTGAACTTCGAGATTGCGCCCGGAGGTAAAATACATCCCATCGACACAAGCCGTAGCATTCCCAAACGGATGGCGGACATATTAAGTCACCGTGGAATCAAAGATCCTAATGAGGGGCTGCTCGAGCCAAAATACCGCACGGTGGTAAATATCATCTTCGGCGGTTCACGGCAGCGAATGCAGGAACTTGCTTTCGGTACGCAACAGGTGGACTTTGAAAAAGGTGCGGACAATACCCGCATCGAACGGAAGCGTGACATTGAACGCTGGGCCAAGGATGTTTATTCATTCGTTTGTGGCAGATATGGTGAGCAGAACATCGCTGCATTCATTGTACATCTGGATGAATTGAACCCGCATATCCACTGTACGCTTCTGCCAATCAAGGATAGTCGCTTTGCGTACAAGGAAATCTTCGCCGGTAAGGATAAGTTTGAATATAGTGCAAGAATGAAACAACTTCATACGGACTTTTTCGCAGAAGTCAATACAAAGTGGGGAATGTCAAGAGGAACAAGCATATCCGAAACGGGTGCACGGCACAGAACGACTGAGGAATACCGCCGAATGTTGTCTGAAGAGTGTACAACAATCGAGGATAATATCAAACTCCATCAACAGGTATTGGGTGAACTTCAATCAGACATCCGGTTGGCAGAACGCAGAGTCAAAGGGCTTACGACAATGGTTAGCAATCTTGAAAAGCAGAAAACTGAAAAAGAAACCTTGTTATCGGCAGCCGAGTACAATTTAAAAGAAAACAAAGGCAATGCGGCAGAATTGGCAATCCAAATACAAATGTTGGAAAAAGAGCTGCAAGGAATCATCAGGCAACTGGCAGACAAGCAGGAAAAGTTGCAGACGGCTGACCGGCAACTCATCGAACTGAAAAAGGATATGGGAGCCATTGAAGAACGTACCGAAGAACTCAAAGAGGAGGCCTATCAATATTCCCGTGATGTACACTCCAAAGTGGATAGCTTGTTTAAAGACGTCCTACTGGAGAGTGTAATCAGCGAGTATCGTAACGCATCGGCACAAATGAATGTTTCAGAACGGCAGCTCTTTGACGGTTCACTGGTACAGTCTATCGCCGAGCGGGGTACGGAAATCATGCACTGTGCGACAATGCTATTTCTCGGAATGGTAGATGATGCCACTACATTTGCCGAATCACATGGTGGTGGAGGCGGAGGGAGTGACCTCAAATGGGGACGCGACGAGGACGAGGACAATCGAGCATGGGCACTTCGCTGTATGAGGATGGCGAGCCGCATGATGCGCTCGACTATCGGCAAGAAATCTAAACGGTAAATGGCATACGCCTTACACCAGATTAAAAGTATAACTAATGAAATCATTGGAATATGACGAAACAAATTATTTTCATCTTCGCTTTGCTCTGCACGTTGCAGGCACAAGCAAGTGTACAACCCGTACAGAAGGACACTGTACGACACACTATTCATTATGAAGTAGCGGAATTGCTTCAACCGATGCAGCCCGTCTATCTCAACGGGGTGCTACTTCCGGCATCTCGAACCGGCAACTGGTTTGTTAGCATATCCGGAGGTGCGACAGTTTTTCTTGGTACACCTCTCGGTTGTGAAGACCTTTTTGGACGAGTGAAACCTTCGTACAGCCTCGCCGTCGGCAAATGGTTTACTCCTTTGGTCGGCGCAAGGGTAAATTATAGTGGCTTGCAGTTTAAGGATGCACAATTATCTACGCAGGACTACCATTATATCCATGCAGATCTCCTGTGGAATCTCCTTGGACGCAGATATGCCCGACAGGAACAGGTACGTTGGAGGCTTGCACCCTTTATGGGTGTCGGTCTGCTACATAACGCCACCAACGGGAACAATCCCTTTGCGCTTTCTTACGGCATACTAACACAATACCGTATTTCCAAACGGGTTAGTGCTATGCTGGAACTCTCTAACACAACTACATTCCAGGATTTCGACGGATATGGCTATCCAAACCGTCTGGGCGATCACATGCTTTCGCTGACTGCCGGATTCACCTTTCATCTCGGTAAGGTCGGCTGGAAGCGCGCGGTGGATACGGCACCATACATCCATCGGAACGAACTGCTTGTCGATTATGGCAACTTCCTTTCGGAGGAGAACAGGCGTTATGTGGGACGTCACAATCAAGATAAGCGAACACTCGTGGAATTAAAGAAAATTCTGGAAATCGAAGGACTACTCGATACATATAGCCATATCTTTGACAACGACGATATAACCGGATGCAGATATCCTATAAATAATTATAGCGGTTTGAACTCGCTTCGTGCAAGATTGAAGCATAGCTATTGGGACGGGTCGTCACCTCTTGACACGACTATTCTTCAGACAGAGAATGGAAAGCCATCATATAATTACACGGCTTCCCGAAATGTGCAGTCCGCCCATCAGGACACCCTCGCTATGGATTCCACGGTTCTTTCATACGCTGATGGAGAGTGCATCGGTACACCCATCTATTTCTTTTTTGCTCTCAATACGACACATCTGACGGATACCTCACAGAGGCTTAATCTTGACGAACTGGCTCGTGTAGCTAAGAAATACAGTTTATCCGTGAGGGTAACTGGTGCTGCTGACAGTTCTACAGGAACATCAAGTATCAATGATTCTTTGAGTATATCGAGAGCAGGTTTTATTACCGCAGAACTGGAACAACGTGGAATACCAGCCAAGCGGATTATCAGAGTTAGCAAAGGTGGAATTGCCGACTATACGCCCGTGGAAGCCAACAGACATACGAAAGTGGAGTTGTTTTTTCCAAAAGCGAAATAGAAATTTCGCATAATTGATGTTTAACTTTGTCATAATCAATGAAGCCTCTCCGCTGTGAAGCGAAGAGGCTTTTTCGATATGGTACACGTGAAGTTCGCCATTTTCCTACTGTCAGAACCAGAATGAAAATTATTTCGATGCTTCAAGTGACTCTTTTCTGAACTGTTTGAGAAGTTTTTCAAGTTCAAGTGATACTTTGCGGGCACGAGTTCCGGCAGCTTTGTTGCCTTTCTCCATCTGGAGGTTGGCATCTTTTGAGAATTGATCGAACAATTCACAGATTTGTGTAAATGTTTTTTCCATTGTTATGTTCTTAATATTATATAATACGCTGGCAAAGATAGCAAAAATATTTTTTTAGGACTTATATTAGCTCTGTTATATATTTCGCCTATAATATGATACCCCTTTTTATGTTTTTCCATTCTGAGTATTCCCTTATCGCACCATCGGCAAATCTGGCCGAAGAGATTTTATATGCAAAGGTACAGTGTCCGGACGATTGTCAAGCACCGCTATGCTAACGGTTCCTGGATATTTTACGGCAGCCTTCCTCAAATCAAAGATTGACTTTCAGTCCCCTTCTCATTGCAAGGTATAAAAGGACAAGCCTGCTTCTGCTCTTACATTCGAAGGTTGGGTATTCCGTTCCATTCCATTTACTGTTTACTTGTCTTATCGCCCTTATTCCACTGTTAATCCTGCATAAAAATCAATCCCCGGCAAGAAGCCGAAAGAGCTTCAAGCAAAGGGAAATAATAAATCAAAGAATATGGGAAAATACGATTTTATCAAGTTGGGTAATCTTCTTTATTGGCATGACCCAGATAGTGGTCTGTCTAATGGGGTTTACCAAGTGGCTTCTATTCCGGAAAACATTGAAGAGGATAGCGTTATTTTGATTGCATCTGATACTTCGGAAGCGGAGGTTTTTCCTTCTGAATTATCACCGATACATACCGGTAGAAGTCATAAAGAAGACTTTTTGCGTTGGAAAACAGAACGTGAAGCTGAAGGTATTGAGTTTTACGACCACCTTTCCAAGGTGATGGATACGGAAAACGACTTGAGTGTGGGAGATATGGTGGCGTTTACAAACGATTATGGAGTGATATTTGGACCTTGTGAGGTCTTAGCTTTTGGGAATCTCTGTAATAGTGGCAGATGTGTATATATTGACAGTGATTCTTATTGGTTTCCTAACCGTCCCGACCAACTCACCATCATGAGAGGTGCGGAATGACAATAACATATCCACCTGTAGCCAAAGCGGGTGGATAGCATTTCCTTGTATTGTATATTCAGCCCGATTACTCTTATAGCCATGCTCCACCGAACTCCCACAACCGGTCCTATTCCTTTTTTACTCGTCGTACTCCGTTTCTAAACAGTATAACACATTTATTGGCCTGACATTCTTGAAATTCACAACGGAAACGGCTTGGTTTCCGTGTGATGAAACACTTGAACTGGTATGTGAGAAATTCCCAACACTATGTTATTTCTATCAATCGGAAGAGTCGGGTCTGGCGGAGTACTGGACAAATGACCAAGAGAGTAAATACTTTCCCGAAAAGTACATTGCAGACCTATGTACTCCAGACGACAAATGGTACAAGGAATATTTTGTCAACCAGACAGAAGTATTCAAGTGGTTTGAGGTGATAAGCGGTCAGTCTGTCGAATCAATAACAGAAATTCTTGCTATTGCCGAACAACGGAAAGATGAAAACGACAATTCTTTCTGTAACATCTATGAATATGCCGCAGGCTAAGACTAATCCGATGCAGAAAACGAAATGACGGTATGCTGACAGCGTGCAGCGAACTATCATTATCCGATAAGCTTCTCTGATTTCATGCAGATTGGAGACTTTGTCGCCTTCAGTCCTTTTATACAGTCTCAGAGTGCTTCTCCAGTCTTTTATAGATATTCTTTATATCGCACATCGGCAGTTCTTATCTGAGAGATTTTGTATGCAAAGATACAGCTTTAGAATGGTCGTCAAGTAACGCTGCGCTAACAGTTCCCGGATACTTGTGGCAGCCTTCCGCATATCGAAGATTTGGGTATTCCACTTCATTCCATTCACTGTTTACTTGCCTTATCCATCCTTTCCTTGCTGTCAATTTCGCATAAAAATCATTCCTGACAAGAAGCCGAAAGAGCTTCAAGTAAAGGGAATAAAGTTTAATCATTTAAATTTCAAAATTATGCACAGCCGAATTTTTCAGATTTCTAAAATGTGGATAGAAAAAGAAAACTATCTGAATGAAGACACTCTCCATCAAGGAGATGGCAGTTTCTATGACTATTGTGCGGAGATAGATGACGAAGAACGTAAGGAGGATATTCGTTATTTGGTCAATACTGCTCTACCAAAAGATATGTTCGAACTTGTAGGTGATGACACCATACGCTACATTGGTGGTGTGGAACAATGGAAAGAGAACTTTGTGACTAACATCCGTAAGAAAGCTGAAGCTATTACGACGGAAAATATGTTGGAGTTTGTAGGCCCTGTTTATCAACTTGAAAAGGCATTGGAAAATCCATTGGATATTGCGTATCATTTCTATTTGGACGGAGAGGGATACCAGTCATTTGCCGAAAAATCTTTTGCATTTATGGAGTTTGTCTGTACGCTTGAACCGGGAACGATACTCTATATCGGAGGAGTCATCGACTATCACTTCTGATACTCCATATAATTTTTTTAAAGCCACCCGCAACTCAAGCGGGTGGTTATCATCTTCCTATATAACAGTCCGGTTACTTTTATAGACCATGTTCTGCCGAACCTCTGTTACCAATTCACAGCCTCTTTTACCGATTCTATATTACCTGTTCTAATTGTATTACATTCTCACAGTCCCGACATGCACCATTGTTTGTTTCGTGCGCAAAGGTACGGTGGCAAACGATGTTCAAGTACCGCTGTTGCTACCTGAAATGAAATTTGACGTAACCTTCCGCAATCACAGATTCCGGTATTCATAAAATTTCATTCCGGTTACTTGCTCATAGTTCTTGCATCCACCGTTGAAAATGCACATGAAACAACCTCTTGGGTAAAGTCGGAAGGCTTCAAGAAGAGGGAAATAAAAAACAACTTAAAAAAATAAATGCAATGAGAACTAAAACACTCTACAGATGCGATGCACAGAAAATAGACATCAGTCGTTTCCCTAACTTTCACATAACAGGAAGTATAACCGGAATGAAGAAACTCTATTATGGCAAGAATGCTCTATTGGTACGTTGCGGAAGCTGGATTTACAACGTGTCAAGTGAACCCGAAGTTTATTATAATATAGCACATTAGTAGTATGAAAAAAGGTTATAAAAAAGATTTTCAGAGTTGGAAAGGTATAGTAACTCTAAAATTACTTTGCTGCAATATAGCAGCAGGTCGTTTTGATTGGAAGAAATATTGTACGCCACAGCCTTATTGTGGTCAGGAGATTTGCGTTATACCGCTACATTGTTCTTATGGACAGATAGGCTACACTGTGTATTTCCCTTATTCTGATATGCCGGAAGTGGAATACGATTGGGAAATGAACAAATTAACTATTGACAAAGAGAATTGGGAGAATTATTTACAGAATTAATATTAAAAATATGGCACAGAATTTTTATACCAAATGGCAGAACGCAATCCTTGCAGATGCAGGAGTCTATGTTTCAAAAAAATACCGCAGTTTCCAAACGGCCTTAGTACGTGAGATTTCCAAGTACGCAACAGCCGTTGGCGCAAAAGTAACATTCAACTTAAAGGGGCATTATAATACCTCTTGTTTCATAGAACGTAACGGTAAATTCGTTTACATCAGTCACTCTTCCGGTTTGTCCCGAATGGGTAGCGGTGTAAAAATAGAACTCGATTCTTTCTTAATCCGGACAGCCCAACACGCGAAAGATTACAGAGGGGGACATAATCAGTATTGCGATATAACAAATTTACAGTCTATGATAGATAATTTGTTAGAGTAATAAAATAAATTCAAGAAAAGGTACGGAGCAAACAGCTCCGCATCTTTTTCCGTTTTATCGGCGCATTCCGCCGCTGTACTCTGCTTCTTGTAACTCTTCCCGGTATTCCTCCATATTATTCAGCTTTTCGTTCACGGTTTGCAGGTTGGCATCCAACGAAGCATTATGGTCGTATGGGAAACGATGTTGTGCGACAAGTCCCGCATTAGTAACCGGCCCGATATCTATCATGTCGGATTCTTTATTATAGCTGACATACAGCACATCACCATTCGGCATTTCAAATGCAGGAATCTTTTGTTGTGTCATGATAGCGAATTGTTCCGCAGCCATCTCCTTGGCTACCCCTTTTAATGTATCTCCAGCATGTTCGATACCATAACGCCTGATATGGTCGCGTACTTCCTTTTCCGTGAATTTCAGCATCACTTCATAAGTTCCCCCGACACTCCCATTGTACACCACAGCAAAATCCTTGTCCTCAATCAAAAGATTGTCTCCTCGGTTCTGTATGGGAGAAGAATAAGTATATTCTTCGTTAATGCCGTTACCGTCATAATACTCCTTGGCGAGAGTCAGCAGTCCTTCGTAGTCCCCCTTATCCTTGAATGCGTCCAACCGCATCGTGTCATCGGTAAGCTGAAGATAGGCCACGGAAGAATAATACACTTTTTCTTTCGGTGCTACTGTTTGCTCTTCATCAATGTTCTGCTCCAATTCCAGTGCAATCTTATCCACCTTTTGGGTAATCAGAGAAGCCGCTCTTTTCACATCCAACAGAGTTGTCTTGATGAATTGTGGCGATTCCTTCAATTCGTCGAGCCATCCTTTGAGGTAGGCACAACTGTCCTCTTTTATATGTTTCGTCATGCCGTAACGTTGGGCAACCAATGCGCTGCCTAACTCGGCTACCAATTCTTCGCGCGCATACTCTGCCGAGCCGAAAGTTGTCGGCTTGATACGGTCGAGAACTCCTTCCGCACCGGTCGAGTGTGTCATCTCATGGAATAGTGTTCCATAGAACGCCTCTCCAGATTTGAACTGTTCCTTTTCCGGCACAACGATTTCATTTCTCGATATAGAGTAGTAAGCGTTATCCTGATGCTGTGGTTTGATCGGACAAATCCACAGATTGTCCTTTATCAGCGCATCGACGGGAGCGAAGCTGAAATACTCTCCGTTCTCAATCTTCGGTAGCGAATACTCCTTTTCGAGTTTTTGCCACAGCTCCGGTCTTGCCTCCTGCAAGTTGGTCTGTGCCACGTTAAAGACTCGGAATACCTGCATCTTAGGATAAACATTGTATTCCTTCTTCTCGTTATCAGATAGTTTTTTGTAGTCATCATACTTAATCTTCTCACCAGAATCCTTGTGTATGCAGGTGAATGTAGTCAGCATGATTGGGAATGATTTCTCTCCACGAAGTACAGAAACACGAGGTTTCTCCTGATTGTCCTTATCGGATTTGTTGAGCCGTTGTACACACTCAAAAGTGCAGAAGCGCGGAATCTTGTAACCTTCCTTTTCACAATGTATAAGCAACATAATGGCATTCATGCCATTATACTCGCGTCCGGAAAGATTGCAGGGCCATTGTAACGCTTCTTCTGTGAACCATGGCTTTCTCCAATCCTTACGGATACTCTCGATTTTCTCAATCATTTATGTCTGACATAGAATTATGTTGGGCATTAGTCTAAACAATTAAT